>PXEJ01000022.1 GCA_003566215.1 Cyanobacteria bacterium T3Sed10_376R1m
CCCTGGATTCTGGTCTTTTGAAGGAGTTGCGATCGCCCATATCGTCCTCTCTGGTTTATTATTCCTAGCGGCTGTATGGCACTGGGTATTTTGGGACTTGGAACTATTTACCGATTCTCGTACTGGTGAACCTGCTTTAGATTTACCAAAAATGTTTGGTATCCATTTATTCTTATCTGGATTACTCTGTTTTGGTTTTGGTGCATTCCACCTAACCGGTTTATGGGGTCCTGGAATGTGGGTATCCGATGCCTATGGCTTAACTGGTCATGTGCAACCAGTGGCTCCAGAATGGGGCCCATCTGGGTTTAATCCCTTTAACCCCGGTGGTGTAGTTGCTCACCATATCGCCGCAGGGATTGTGGGTATTATCGCTGGACTATTCCACCTCAGTGTACGCCCTCCCGAAAGACTTTACAAAGCTCTTCGTATGGGTAACATTGAAACGGTACTTTCTAGTAGTATTGCCGCAGTATTCTTTGCTGCCTTCGTAGTAGCAGGAACTATGTGGTATGGTAGTGCCACTACCCCCGTAGAATTATTTGGACCTACCCGTTATCAGTGGGACCAAGGATACTATCAACAAGAAATTGAAAATCGTGTTCAAGGTGCGATCGCACGAGGTGCAACCCCTGCCGAGGCATGGGAATCTGTACCTGAAAAACTAGCATTCTATGACTACGTAGGAAACAGCCCCGCAAAAGGTGGTTTATTCCGTACAGGGCCAATGGATAAAGGCGATGGAATCGCCCAAGGTTGGTTAGGACACCCTGTATTTAAAGATAAAGAAGGCAGAGAATTATCCTTACGTCGTCTTCCCAACTTCTTTGAAACCTTCCCCGTTGTTTTAACCGACGCTGACGGTGTAGTTCGTGCGGACATTCCTTTCCGTCGTGCAGAATCCGCCCTTAGTGTAGAGCAAACTGGTGTTACCGTTTCCTTCTTAGGTGGTAATTTAGATGGTCAAACCTTCACTGACCCCTTAGATGTAAAACGTTATGCCCGTAAAGCACAACTTGGTGAACCCTTTGAGTTTGACACAGAAACCCTAAATTCTGACGGTGTATTCCGTACCAGTACTAGAGGTTGGTTTGCTTTTGGTCATGCTTGTTTCGCCTTATTATTCTTCTTTGGTCACATTTGGCACGGTTCTCGTACCTTGTTCCGTGATGTATTTGCTGGTATTGACCCAGACTTAGATCCAGATCAAGTAGAATGGGGTTTATTCCAAAAAGTGGGTGACAAATCTACCCGAGCCCGTAGTGAGGCTTAATTGTTAAGATGAAATTAGGGTTTTATTAATTCTTCTTCGAGTTAATATTTCCCTAATTTTTATTTTCAGTCAATTTTTTAACCATTCAATAGAGGAAAAATTATGGAAAGTGTTGCATATATTCTCGTTTTAGCAATGGCAATCTCTGTATTGTTCTTTGCGATCGCATTTCGTGAACCTCCCAAAATTCAAAAATAGATAACATCTAAAAAAGATTAATCCATGGCATCTCTAAAAATTTTAGAGATGTTTTTTCTTAAATATCCTCCCCGAGATGAGCTTGGGCATTACGGCGCCACATAAAAGGTTTTATTCTCCTTAAAGCAGAAGCAGTAAATCTTTTATCCCAATCAGAATCACTAAGTTGAGCCAATTCCTTAAGGTTAGGATTCAGATTGTCAGGGTAAGGATTAAACTCATCTACATCCGTAGGTTGAGCAAACCTTTCATTCCAAGGACAAACATCTTGACATATATCCCATCCAGCTACCCAACCATTAAGGTTCGAGGCAATCTTTTTCGGCAATTTTTCCGAAGTATTTTCAATAGTATGATAGGCAATACAACGGTTGGCATCCACCACAAAAGGTTTAGTGATTGCTTGGGTAGGACAGGCAGTAATACAACGGGTACAAGTACCACAATGATTAGTGTGAGGTTTATCAGCAGTCAGAGGAATATTAACTAAAATTTCAGCCAAAAAAACCCAACTACCATAATCGGTTGTAATCACATTACTATTTTTAGCAATCCAACCAATACCAGCCTTTTGCGCCCAAACCTTGTCCTGAATAGGTCCAGTGTCCACATAAAATCGAGCTTTAATCCCTTCATTTTGGCTTTTTAACCATTCAGTTAAAACTTTTAACTTTTTCGTGATAATACGATGATAGTCCCTGCCCCAACCATAACGGGAAATTTTACCATGATCTAAATTTTCTGAACGTTTATGGGGAGTATAATAATTCAGTGCCACGCAAATAACCGATTGTACTTCCTCCATACATAAACGAATATCTTGTCGTTTAGGACTACTCATCCAATCCATATCCCCTTGATAACCATTACTCAACCATTCTTGAAGATGATTAACGGCTTTATGGTGATAATCTCCGATTTCCTCAACATTGGCAATCCCAACTCGATGAAAACCAACCTCCATCGCTTTTCTTTTAATTTCTGGTGCCGTTAATTCCCTTTGCATTTTTATCTATTACTCAAACACTAAATTTTTGCACCCATTGCCACAGTTAAAGCCCGACAAAAGTTAAAAACAACTTCTTAAAAACTCAGAGGTTATTTCATCAGTAATAATAACCTTGCCAATTTTTTCAGGCAATATAAAACGTACCTTACCCGCCTTTACTTTCTTATCCAACTGCAAACTGGCAATGAGTTTTTCTGGGTCTAAATCCAAAGGTATTTGAGTCGGTAACCCTGTTTTCGCAATTAAATCATCCTGACGTTGAGCTTCAGTTTTAGTCCATAAACCAGCCCTAAGAGCTATTTTACCAGCAAATACCATCCCAATAGCAACGGCTTCCCCATGAACATACTTTTCATAATTAGTTAAACTCTCTACCCCATGGGCAATAGTATGTCCATAGTTAAGGATAGCCCTCAAACCTCCTTCCCTTTCATCCTGACTAACAACTTCGGCTTTAGCACTACAAGAACGTTGCAAAATATAACTCAGCAGTTCAGTATCCAAAACATCCAAGCTATTCAACTTACTTGCTGATTCTAGCCTGTCAAATAACTGATTATCCCAAATTACTCCATATTTTATAACTTCTGCCATACCTGCCCTAAACTCCCGCTCAGGTAAGGTTTTCAATACTACAGGATCAATTAAAACTAACTTAGGTTGATAAAAAGCACCAATTAAATTTTTTCCTTGAGGATGATTAACTCCCGTTTTACCGCCCACCGAAGCATCTACCATACTTAATAATGAGGTAGGAATTTGAATAAAATTAATTCCCCTCAACCAAGTGGCGGCGGCAAAACCTGTCATGTCACCAATGACTCCTCCTCCTAATGCTACCATCGTCGAATTTCTTTCAAGGCGAAGATTTAAAGCGACATCATAGATTGTACGAATGGATTCTAAATTTTTATAACTTTCTCCTGCGGGAATTAAATGATAGTTAACGTCAAAACCGGCTTTTGTTAGAGAATCAAGGGTTGTTTGCCCGTAAAAATTGAATATTTCAGGGTTAGAAATAACTAAAATCTTTTTACCAATATTTAAAGACTGTGCTTTCTTCCCAATGTCACTTAATCCATTTGTAGCGATATGAATTTCGTAAGAGTTTTGGGGTAATTTGACGGGGATAATAGATTGCATCGTTATTTTAAAAAGAACTTGAATTATAGTCGCTATGACTGACTTTACAGTCTATTGTACAATAGATAGGTTATCTATTTTTTATTAGGAGTTTTATATATGGCTGGTGTAATTGCTTATGTGGGTATTATCGGTGGTTTTTCTGTAGCTGCCGTTGGTTTATATTATGGTTTCCGTGCTTTTAAATTACTTTAATAAAGCGACAAAAATTAGTTAGGGGCGAACAATAATTAATTCGCCCTGATAGTTAAACAAAATTTATCATGAATATTTCACTACGAATCTTCTCTAAATTTCTTTGGTTATTGGTGATATTAATTGCTTTTCACCCAATTAATGTTATTGCTCAAAATAGGGCTGTTAATCCTTTAAAGGTTAATGTTCAAGATAATTTATTACCTAACAATAATCAAAATTTAACGGAAGCACAAAAAGAGGAACTAAGGTTATCTTTAGCAAAATTAAATGATGATGCAAAGACTCAATTAGAGTTGGGTAATGATAATGAAGCTTTTAATATTTTTTATCGACAATTAAGGTTGACTAGATTTTTAGGAATAAGGGAAGAGGTGGAAGCTATTACGGAAGTGGCTCAAATTGCTTGGGATAAAAGTCGTGTTGATGATATAAGTTTTCTAACTGAAAGATTATCTTTATTAGAGTCAGAAAATACTCAAAATAATGTGCTTAATTCTCGATTATTGGATATTTTTTTTAAGGGTTATCAAGCCTTGGGAAATATTGATAAATCTATTAATATTCAACAACAAATTGTTATCAACTCTAGAAGTAGTAGATTTCAAGAGCCATTAATTGATCATTTAGAAACTTTGGGAAATTTATATTTTAGTAAGTTTGATTATTTTAGTGCTAAACCCATTTATGAGGAATTATTAACTATTTCTGAAGATAGTAAAAGTTATGTTCGTCAAACTATTTATTTACAAAGATTGTCGCAAATTAATGGTAGGCTTTTAAACCTTGAGAATGCTCTTGAGTATAAGAAACAATTGGTTAATACCCATGTCCAAAATGAACGTTTTAGGGCAATTCCTTTGGTACAAATTGCGATCGCAAATGACTATAAGTCCATAGATAATCCTACAGAGTCGGGGAATTATTATCAGGAGGCTTTTAATTTAGCATGGTCATTGGGACAATATGCGATCGCAGGAGATGCTTTAAAGGGATTAGGTAAATTGTATCAAGATTATGGTGAACTAAACTCTGCTTTACAAATTTATCAAGAGTTAATTAAAGTAGAAGAACAGTCTTATAATTTTTATGGCTTAATGGAAACCTACGAACAAATAGGTACTATTTATCAATTACAAAATAATTCTCAAGAAGCTAGACGAAGTTTTGTAAAAGCATTACAAATTGCTCAACAATTACAGTACCGAGAAAATGATTTTATTCAAAAAATTGAACAACTTTAAGCAAGATATAATTTGATTAGTTTATGGAAACAAATCTTCAATAATATATTATTTTTTGAAAATTTTAA
>PXEJ01000346.1 GCA_003566215.1 Cyanobacteria bacterium T3Sed10_376R1m
AATCATCATCCATTTCAAAATCATCACTAGAAGAATATTCTTCCGTATCAGAAACCACCACATCATCAACCCAATTTTCTTGATCATCAAAATTATTGTCTTCCTCCATATCTGTGGTTTCAGGGTTAATAGAGGAAACATCTTCTATTAATCCTTCATCATCAAAGTCAAAATCTTGATTTTCTTTTCCAGTGGAGGAAAAACTATCTTCTAAATCATCAAAATTTTCGGGTATATCCGCAATATATTCTTGTTTAATTTGTGTATTTTCTGAGTTACTATCAATACTTATTTTTTCTTCGGCTATGGGAAAATCAACGGCATTACCTGCGAGTAATTGCATTATTTTTACGAGGGTTTCTCTATTTTTCTCCCAGGTGGAATATATGTTGTTAACTTGTTGTTGATGAAAGTTAATAACTTGTGCATTTTCTGAGGTTAAAAGTTTGGGGTCAAAGGTTGTTTTTGTTCCGTTGATTAAATCGATTTCTTTTGTTATTTGATATTGCTGATTATTTTTGTTTAATACTGTTTTTGTTTTAATTTTTAAACTATTGCTTAGGGCAACTAATAAGGCTTGTTTAAAGTCTTTTTTTCTCAATATTTCGGTTATTTGTTGGTAATTATCCATGGTAATTTATTATTTTGTTATAAGTTTTGTTTTGGGGAGGGCTAGAAAACCTTTTGTTATGGTGATGGTAATAGATTTAGATTATTAAGTATTTTTTATAAAGATTAAATATTCCTAATAATACTAAAAACGGGATTATATTTTTAATTCAATAAATATATAATAAAAAACTGATACTTTATTTATTAAGTATTTTTTAATAATATTATATAGCAATTATCATGGTTACGGGGTACAAAATGATCCCCCTAAATCCCCCTTAATAAGGGGGACTTGAGAATAATAAATGTATCTCATAATTATAAAAAACGCTATAGTTGTGAGTTATTCTGAATTAAGCTAAACATCTGTTGCAAACTTTGAATATTTTGTAAAATTTTTTGATGTGCTGTTTCTACTTCTTGAAAATGTATTTTTTCGATGTGGTTATTTGCATGAGAATTGCCGAAAGATTCTCCTAATTCGTTTTCAATTTCATTTTCTAGTAGGTCAATTATGCTACGGAAATAAATACTATTTGAGGGTTCGGCATTTTCCGATGATGAGGTGACTATTTCTAGTTTAAGAGCTTCCGACATTGCGATCGCCATTGCTTCATCAATTTCACCATTTCTAATTTTTGCTTTAACTTCTTCTATTTTGCTCATAGGGATTAAAAATAAATTTTTCTTTCAAATAGCTTAACTTAAACTGAGGTAAAGTTTACCAAAAATCTATAATTTGATAACCTAATTCTGTCAACATAACTCGCAATAAAGGTAAACTTAAACCAATAACATTACTATGACAGCCAGAAATTTTGTCAATTAAAAACCCTCCCTTACCTTCTAGGGCAAAACTACCAGCGCACTTTAAAGGCTCACCTGTGGCTACATAAGCTTTAATCGTTTCATCATCAACTTTGGCAAAATAAACTTCCGTAATACCGCATTTAATAACCTTTCGATTGTTTTCGGTGTTGATAAGAGCGTGGCCAGTGTATAATTTTCCTACATTACCCGCCATACTACGCCAACGATTTATCGCAACTTCTTCATTTTCAGGTTTCCCATAAATTTCACCATTAACAGCTAATACAGAATCACAACCTAAAACCAAAGAATCGTTGTGGTTAGAAGCAACGGTTAAAGCCTTATTTTCTGCTAACGTATTAACCAAATTATGAGGATTTAACAAATCAATTTGGGATTCATCATAATTACTCACCTCCACTTGAGGCGAAATACCAATCATTTTAAGTAATTTTAAACGAGCGGGAGAAGCTGAAGCAAGAATAAATTTTGTCATATTTTTTCTTTTCTAAGGATAAATTTCAGCCAATTAAGGACGGTATTAATAAATCAGAAAGCTAGATGTTTTACTATCTCAGTGTAATATATGTAGGCTTTGCTGAAAAAGTGTAGTCATGAGGGCAGGGAATAGGGAAAATTAAGGATTCCCTAGCCTTCTCATACCAATTAAAAAAATAATACTATATTTATCAGATTTATAAATTTCTCAAATTTAGAGGGTGATAATTTATCTTATCTTTAGCAAATTTTTTAGTAATTTGTCTAACCGATTTAACTAAAATATATAGAGTTTTAATAGGCAGTTAGGGAAAAAGAATTTGCTACTACTTTAAACAAGTCTGCCACTTTCTCCCAACGAGATTCGGTAGTAGAAATATTAAAAGTATAGAGTTTTCCCTTCTTAGTTACGACACTAGCCAAATTATGACGATATTGATCTTCTCCTAATTTAACTCGGTATTCTAAAAGATAATAATCTTCTGTGTCAATGTCTTTTTTTTCTGCGGAAATTAATTCTGCATCTTTTGTGGAATTAGGATTATTGTTAACCATTTTCATAAATCTATAACCCACATCTGTGGGTGTACCCAAGTCGGCTAAATCTTTGTCTTCATTGACTTCACTAATAATTACGCTCAGGTTTTCTGTACGCTCGATAAAATCTCGAAAGACAACATCAACCCCTTCTGTGGCGTTTTGAACTTCTACGGGCATCCAACCATTGGGATATAGAAATTGATAGCCGTTTACTGCGTCGGTATAACGTTGTAATCCTCCTAAAGTGGGGGAACATGATGCTAAGGTTACTGTTATGGCAATAAAGAATAAGGACACTAAACGTTTAATCATATTTTTGTAAAAAAAAGTAATTTAATTTGTTTTATTTTCCCACGAAAACCACTGATTATCATATTTAAAGTAAGATTAGAGTTGAAAGGAAGTAGTTAAAGAGAAATAGACAAAATGAGTAAAATTTTAATTCTCGGCGGTGGTTTTGGCGGGCTTTATACTGCTCTTAGATTACAAGAATTACCATGGGAGAATTCTCCTCCGGAAATTACTTTGGTTGATAAGTGCGATCGGTTTTTATTTTCTCCTTTACTATATGAATTAATTACTGAAGAAATGCACTCATGGGAAATAGCTCCCTACTATACTGAGTTGTTGGAAGATACAAAGATTAATTTTATTCAGGATACTGTTACGGGAATTAATTTAGATAGAAAAACCGTTAGCCTCGAGTCTAAATCTGTTTTAGAATATGATCGTTTAGTGGTAGCCCTTGGAGGTACGACTCCGGAAGGAATGGTATCTGGTGCTAAAGAATATGCCCTTCCTTTTCGTAGTCTTGATCATGCTTATCTTCTTAAGGAAAAGCTACGTCAATGGGAAAATTCTGAGGCTCAAAAAATTAGAATTGCGATCGTTGGTGGTGGTTATAGTGGTGTAGAGTTGGGGGTAAAAATAGCTGATAAATTAGGAGATCGAGGAAAAATTAGAATCATTGATAGAGGAGATAAAATTCTCAAAAAATCCCCTGACTTTAATCGTAAATCTGCCGAAAAAGCCCTGAGTGAGCGTCAAATTTGGCTAGATTTAGAAACAGAAGTTACGGAGATTAAGGAAAATGAAATTTCCCTCAAATACAAAGAAGTCGTAGATATAATTCCAGTGGATTTAGTGTTGTGGACAGTGGGTACTAAACCAGTGAAAATATTAGATGGTCTAAGTTTACCTCAAAATGCCCAGGGTAAATTAACCATCAATTCTGAGTTACAAGTAGAAAATCATCCTGATATTTTTGCCCTTGGAGATTTAGTAGATTCTTTTGATAGTGAAGGAAATATTTTAGAATCTACTGCCCAAGTTGCTTTTCAGCAGTCAGATTATTGTGCATGGAATATTTGGGCTTCCCTTGAAGATAAACCCCTATTATCTTTTCGTTATCAACCCTTAGGAGAAATGTTAGCACTAGGAGTTGATAATGCCACTCTAAGCGGTTTGGGTGTTTCCCTAGACGGTGGTTTAGCTTACTTAGCCCGTCGCTTTGTTTATTTATATCGTTTACCAACTCCTAAACATCAGTTAAAGGTTGGTTTAAATTGGTTAATGAGACCTATTGCCGATTTATTATCTCAATAATCTCATCTTTTGTGATTACAATTTTGATCTCAAAATTAAGATAAATTTAAGGTTGTTTAAAATCAAATGAATGTTTTTAGTAACTTAATTATTACTTCAATTATTGCTTTATGGTTAATAGTTTTACCAATATTTGCAATTCAAAATGTTTATCTAGTAAGTTTGAAATTTTTTTTTATTGAGTCAATATCAATACCTGTAGGAATATTATTATCTTTTTGTGTTGCTATAGGTTTTATTCTCGGTTCATTTTTACCGTTATTTTTTAATAAATCCCCCCAGAAAAGAGGTAAAAAATCTCGTAAAAAACAAGTGTCCCAATCTTTTGCAAGAGATTGGGAAAAAGAAGAAGAAAAAGATCCTATATTTGATTGGGAGTAATTTTCACGATTAACTCACTTTAAACTGAGCGACGTTGGATTCTAATTGTTTAGCAACTTCTAATAGTTGACCGAAAGAATCAGATAATTTGGCCACAGACACAGTTGTTTTTTGTGCCACTTTGGCTACATCAGACATTTTTTCACCAACATTTTCCGAGTTTTCTGACTGTTCAAAGGCTGCGGCTGCAATGGCTTCTACTAATTCATTAACTTGGAGGGTAGCTGCGGTGATTTGGTTGAGACTTTGTCTAGTTTCTTCTACTAGCTTACTTCCTTCTACTACCTGTTCGTTTCCTTGTTCCATGGCAGTAACTACGATTTTGGTTTCAGAAAAAATCTCATTAACTAATTTTTCAATGTCGGCACTGGCGGAGGCGGATTGGGTGGCAAGGTTTCTTACTTCTTCGGCAATTACCGCAAACCCTACTCCTTGCTCTCCTGCTCGGGCGGCTTCGATGGATGCTTTTAATGCTAAAAGGTGAGTTTGGGCGGCAAAACGGCTAATTAGACCTACCACGGTGGAAATATTTTGGGTGGTATCTCCTAATTTTTTAACTTGTTTTGCGGCTTGTTGTACCGTTGTCCGAATTTCCACAATGGATTTTACGGTACGGTTCATGGCAAGATCTCCCATTTCGACACTTTCTTGTGCTTTTTGTAATA
>PXEJ01000197.1 GCA_003566215.1 Cyanobacteria bacterium T3Sed10_376R1m
ATATAAATATTATTGTTTAAATAAAAATAGAGTTTTTTTATTGGTATATAAATTTTACGGATATTAACATTAAATATTCTTAATTTTTTTAAAATATTAGTGTATATTTTGGATTAGTTATTAATTATATAATTTTATTTTTTTTAATAATCAATATATAGTAGTTGTAAATAGGTTGTGACATTTTTAATAGTAGTAGAAAAATTTTAAAATACTATTATTTGTGAATTATATATAAGTTATAAATAATTGGTGAGAATTTGAAGGTGATTTCCCCCCTGATGAAGGGGGGGCTAGGGGGGATCATATTCCCATGACTCATACAGGATTGTTATACATTTTAAATTAGTAGTCTATAATCTTGAGACAGATTAAATAATACGACTAAACTTGATTTATATTAGCAATTTTTTTTCACTTTTAACTTGATCTATATTTTTGAATTCAGGAACTAATTGTTTAAGTTGCTTGAGTAAATTATTTTTATTTCTACTGTGAGCTTCATTTAAGAGTTTATCTAAATTTGGTTGTAGCTTGTTCCATTCAATCATTGGTTCTTTCCCATAAAATATTTGCGGATGTTGAGTTGGGTTACTATTATTTTTGTCAATTAAAAGTTCTTCATAGAGTTTTTCTCCCGGCCTTAAACCTACAATCTCTATGGGAATATCTTTCCCCGGAACCATTCCACTTAATTGGATCATTTTTACGGCTAGATCATAAATTTTGACGGGTTCTCCCATGTCTAACAAAAATATTTCTCCTCCTCGGGCGATCGCACCAGCTTGAATGACAAGGGAGACGGCTTCGGGAATGGAAATAAAATAACGAGTGATTTCCTTATGGGTAAGGGTAATCGGTTTACCTTCTGCTATTTGCTTTTTAAATCGAGGAATAACTGAACCACTACTATTTAAAACGTTTCCAAAACGGACAATGGCAAAAGTGGTATTAATATTTTCTTGTTTGGCTAAACTTTGAATTATTAACTCCGCAACTCTTTTACTTGCACCCATTACATTAGCTGGTCTAACGGCTTTATCCGTAGAGATTAGTACATAATTCTCAACAGATGTGGCGATCGCACATTGGGCTGTAACCAAAGTTCCAGCCACATTATTATAAACCCCAATGATAGGATTTTTTTCCAAGAGGGGAACGTG
Organism: Cyanobacteria bacterium T3Sed10_376R1m; assembly: GCA_003566215.1. Lineage (GTDB taxonomy): Bacteria > Cyanobacteriota > Cyanobacteriia > Cyanobacteriales > Cyanobacteriaceae > Cyanobacterium. Next base: position 1,164 of record PXEJ01000197.1, read on the forward strand.
CTTATAGGCAGCCGCATGATAAATCGTTTCAATATTATGAAAATTTAAAATACTTTCAAAGTGAGACTTATCAGTAACACTACCTAAATAAGCATGAATTGGCACATCCACCTTTCTTTCCCTTAACTCTAACTCAATGGAATAAAGAGCAAATTCATTTAACTCAAACAAGACTAAACACTTAGGTTGCAATTGCAAAACTTGACGGGATAATTCCGAACCAATCGAGCCTCCTGCGCCTGTAACTAAAACAGCCCTATCGGTGATATTAATTTTTAACAAACTATCATCAGGGACAATTTCATCTCGACCTAATAAATCTGTAACATCAATATTTCGTAACTGTGAAACAGATGCCTCATCAGATAATAGCTCCTTGAGGGTAGGAATAGACTTAAAATTAACGGGTAATGACTCCAAATTTTTTAAAATTTCTCTGCGTCTAAAACTAGGTAAATTAGGAATAGCAAAAATGAGAGTATTGAAAGGTGTTTGTGTGAATAGAACAGGTAAAAAATTAGGACGATAAATAGGAATATCCCGAATAAATCTTCCTTCTAATTCTAAATTATCATCAACAAAAGCAATTAATTTATACTCTGGACTTTGTTCTAAATTTTGGGCTAATTGATACCCCATTGAACCAGCACCATATATAACAATTAGCTCTAATGGATTAGAGTCTAAACCGTTCAAGAGATTAGACTTGATAACTGTGCGAATAGTTACCCTTGAACCAAAAATAGCAATTATTGAAATTAAACTATCAATAACAATGACAGATAAACTAATATTATTTTCAGTGAATAAAAGCAATAATATTATTCCAATAAAAGTGCTAGTAATCATTGATTTAATGATTGTGGAAATAAATTCCAAATCTGTATATTTTACGACAGGTTTATAAAAACCAAATACATTTAAAATAATACTTTTTGAGATGAAATAAAGCCCAATTACCCATAGATAAATGCTAAATATTTCTGTGGTTTGAGAAATACCATAAAAAAGAACAAAAGCTATTAAAATAGAGATTAAAGAAATAATCCCATCACAGCAGGTCAGAATATTTCGTTTTTGCGATCGCGATAAATCATTGTATTCAGGTAATAGTTTGACTAAGGTATTCAGAATAATCATTACCAGTTGTTTTAATTAAGACAAAAATTTGATTTTGAATAATAATAGCCTTAATTTTGCTATTTCGGTTATGTAGTGTCAAGTCTAAATTATAAATAAATTTTCTTCAATAATCTAAAAGGTGCTGAAACTAATGGTTTCAGGCAAATTAAATAGAAAAAAAATATAATGATTCAGGTAAAAATAATATTTTTACCCTCAGAAGTGAGATTATCAATCTTCTATATAATTGTTTTCATCAGAAGTTGGATACATTCAAACCATGACTTAACTAAATTTTACACACTCCAAATACACAGAATATCTGCTTCGGAACAAAATACCATAAGTAGTGTCATAATAGACATCCGTACAAGTATTGTTTTAATAACAAGCCATGGACAAAATAAATCAATTTGTTCCATAACTTTAACTTTTTTCCAGAAAAGAAAAGGTGTCTTAGAATTCTGAGAATACTATAACGTTGATTAACATTCAAATATTTTATGAAAAATTTAAAACCCTATAAGATGACCACCGCACTTTTATTAAGTGTGACCTTTGGTTCAACTTTAACAATACCTTTGACAAGTGCATTAATAAATCCTGCACCTGTGGTAGCTCAAAATACCCAATTTTCTGATGTTTCTTCCAATTATTGGGCTCGAGACTTTATCAGTGCTTTAGTTAATCGGGGAGTAATCGCTGGTTTTCCTGATGGTACTTTTCAACCTGATGCACCAGTCACGAGGGCACAATTTGCGGCAATGGTTCAAAAAGCATTACCTAAAGAAAGAATGCGCACGAATATTCCTTTTAACGATGTAGCTAGTAATTATTGGGCAAGTGGTGCCATTAATAATGCTTATGAAATGGGCTTTTTGTCTGGTTATCCGGGACAAATTTTTCGCCCTGAGCAAAATATACCCAGAGAACAAGTTTTAGTATCTTTAGCTAATGGGTTGAACTATACTCCGGCTAATAGTGTTGATAGTGTGGTGGGCTATTTTAATGATTCTAGCGGTATTTCTAACTTTGCTCGATCGCCCGTCGCCGCTGCCACGGAAAAAAGAATTGTGGTAAACTATCCCAACACCAGATTACTAAACCCTACTCGTAACGCAACGAGAGCTGAGGTTGCCGCTCTAATTTATCAAGCGTTGGTGTCTCAAGGGCAAGTAGCTAGTATCAATTCTCCCTATGTTGTGAGTCAGTTACCCATAGCGACTAATACCCGCATTGTCTCAGGAACACAAATTCCTGTATCCTATCAAGCGGACAAAATTCTCTTAACCAGAGATGAAACTGTACCTATTACTTTAACTATTGCCGAAGACATGGTTAGTAGCAATGGTTCAGTGTTAATTCCTCGCAATAGCACTATCACCGGAGAATTACGCCCTACGGAGAACGGTACTCGTTTTGTTGCTCAAGAGTTGCAATTACTCAATGGCAGAACTTATACTGTTAATGCTTCTTCCGAGGTAATTACAGAAACTGAAACTGTTAACCGAGGTACTGATACTGGTAACTTGTTGAAAAATGCTGCTATTGGTACTGCCGCTGCCGCCGCTATTTCTGGTGTTACGGGCGATCGTAGAATTACTACAGGGGAGTTATTACTTGGTGCGGGAGCTGGAGTTTTAGCCACCCTCATCCCTCAATTTTTGGGACGTAATAGCGTTGACTTATTAGTAATCAAGCCTGAAACCAACCTCAATATTACTATGAATAGTGATTTAGTTCTCAATTAGCGTTTGTTTTGTGAATAATTAATAGTAATTAAATTTACCGAAAAAAGGCGTAGGATACTGCGTCTTTTTTAATATTTATAATCTTGATGATTTTCTTTATGCAATTATTTTTTTAGTAAAACTAATCAACTTGTTTTTGAATATTAGGACAAATATTTTCATCCAAACTTTCAGCATAATGCCATCCTGACAAAATAGCTTTTAATTCACCTTGTAAAATTGTTAAATTATCAATTTTTTTCTTTATATTATCTAATTTATCTATTAATACCTCTTTAGCAACACCGCAAGGAACTTCTCCCTTATCATAAATATTTAAAATATTCTCAATTTCTGTTAAACTTAAACCAAGAGATTGCGATCGCCTTATAAAACTTAAACGCTTAAAAATAGAAGAATTAAATAAACGATAACCAGCAGAATTACGGACAATATTAGGAGCAAGTAACCCCAAATGGTCATAGTAACGAAGGGTTTTAATAGAAACACCGCTAATAGAAGCCACTTGACCAATTTTTAATAACTCTTGTCTAGGAAAATTATCTACAGTAGTCATTAGTCTAGATTAATAGTTAATAATTCTTTGTCTGAGGAAGAAATAAGTTTGTTAACGATAATCTTGTTTTTTTCGTAAAATGGGTAACGGTTGGGTAGGATTGCTACTAGGAGGAAGATAACGTCGAGGAGGATTACTAAGCACTGCTTTTGGTTCTTTTTGGGATTGTACCCAACGCAAAATTACCCCAAGTATTACTAACATCAATCCAAAAGAAAGTAAAGTCCACCGTTCTCCAAAACCCCCTAAGATGGCATCTACTGCCCCAAAAGTAACGATGAAGGCACTAACAGGTTCTTGACGATAGAGTGATTTTAATCGAGGTAATTTGAATTTCATAGAAATACTTAGTTTTACTTACACTGTTGTTATCTTATTTCAGAGTTTCTTGATGCTCACAATTAATATTTAAAGCTATAACTTTAGGGTAACTTATTTTACTAACTACTCTTAATTTTAGGCTACCAAAATCTGCTCACAAAGTTTCTCTTCTAAATCTACTTCCTCTTGG
>PXEJ01000146.1 GCA_003566215.1 Cyanobacteria bacterium T3Sed10_376R1m
AATCATGTATTTCATTTTGATCGGTGGTGGAATCCTGCGGTGGAAAATCAAGCCACGGATAGGGTGTTTAGAATTGGTCAGAAGAAGAATGTTTTTGTCCATAAATTTGTCACTTTAGGTACACTAGAGGAAAAAATTGATTTGATGATTGAGGATAAGAAAAAGATAGCAGATGCGATCGTTGGTTCAGATGAATCATGGTTAACGGAGTTGGATAACAATAGTTTTAAACAGTTAATTGCCCTAAATCGTCAGACTATTATTTAGATTTTGTTAATAAAAAATAATCAAGAGAAAAGTAAATGGTGAGCAAAAAAATGAATATAAACCAAACCAAGTTTATTCGGATTAACCAGTTCAAAAAGAGATTTTTTCTTAGTCTAAACTACAGTTAATACCAAATCCTGTTTAGATAGTATGTCTATTTACTCGAAATCACTGGGGTTGATAGTAGTTATTAGTTTACTTTTAGTTTAGGATTTGGTATAACACCAAACTCAGGTTAATTATCAATTCTTTGAAGAAGGTTTCATCTCTAAAGCTCCTTTCGGATAAACAATTCTTTCATGGTTGGACTGTTGCCATACCGTAACAAAAACCTCTGCAATGATGGGTAACTCCTCGTATTTTAAGCCTGAATCTTCCAACTGACGATCGCGCCAACGAGCCTTAAAAATCTTATTAATCATCGCCATAGCTTGATCTGGAGTAGCGTCTTTAAGGGAACGCAAAGCCGCCTCACAACCATCAGCCAACATAACAATACCAGTTTCACGGGATTGAGGAATAGGACCATCATAACGAAAAATAGACTCATCAATATCAAGGGTAGAATCTTCCTCTCCCTGTTTTCTCGCCTGATAATAAAAATAAGAAATTAATAAAGTTCCTTGATGTTCAGGGATAAAATTTTGAACAGCTTGGGGTAAACCACATTTTTTCGCCATCACAATACCCTCACTGACGTGCTTTTTAATTATCTCAGCACTCTTCCAAGGATCATTAATTTCCTCATGTTTATTTTTACTACCCATTTGATTTTCAATAAAGCCTAGAGGATCGTGCATTTTACCAATATCATGGTACAGAGTACCTGCCCTTACCAACTCTACATTACAGTTTAATTTTTGAGCTGCCGCCTCGGCTAAATTTGCCACAAACATAGTATGTTGAAATGTACCGGGAGCTTCAGTAGCTAATTTTTTTAACATAGGGCGATTTGGGTTAGATAATTCTGCTAAGCGAATGGGAGTAATTAGATCAAAAAATCTTTCTAAATATGGAGAAATCCCCAAAGCCAATACACCATAAATTAAACCCACTGCCCCATGCCACAAAGCACCGGGTATAATTGCATACCAAAAAGTACCGAGGGTAGCACTAGAAGCAAGGGTTGCCACAAAATAGACAGCTCCTTGAGTTACACCCATACCCCCCCCCAACAAAGCTAGTTCTTCCCGTGAACGTAGTCTTCCTGCAATGATAGCGGCTAACATAGAAGAAGCATAGGAAGAAATAAGATATTCCCAGCCCATTGCCCCTGTCTGAAATAGCGTTAGTCCACCACTTAAGGTGACATTGGCAATGGCTACCGTAGGACCATAAAAGGTACTCATCAAAAAACCTACTGCCGGTAAAGAGTTATAACCCACATCGAAGATACTGATGAAGGGGACAGATAAACTAAGTAACCACCATAAAAATTGATCTCGTCGTCTTAGTCTGCCTTTATTTTTACGATGTGCGATCGCCATAAAAATAAACAAAGAACCCGCAGTAAAACCAGCAGAAGTAACAACCCCAGTCCAATTAATACTACGGCGACTCAAACCAAAATTATCTAACAAGACAAAATCAGATTGGCTAATTTGTTCCCCCACATCAACAATAACTTCATCCTTTTCAACAGAAACCACTACCGAATCAATTTCTAGAGCAGCCCTTTCCGCCCTTGCCTTGGTTTCTGTATCATCAATAATTAAATTAGAACGTAAATTGTTATTAATCAAAGGTAAAAATATTGGTTGAAGAGAATCTGACAAATAAGGGGACAAATGAACATCTACAGTTCTCTTTCTAATAGATTCAGGTAAACCAAAAGGAATACCCTGAGTTAAAATTCTATTGACAATATCATTCACCTTAACCTTCGCTTCCTCCCAAGAATCCTCATTGAGATTCAGCAAAACCTGCTTATCAGATAAATTAATTTCCGAAAAATCTCCCAACATAGCCAATGCCGTTTGATAATTACCTCTTTGGGTTGCAACTTTATTGATCAAATTGTCAAACTCTGCCCTATCAAACCTTTGTCCATAAACCATTAACTCAGAAATTGACTGACCAAAAAGACCATCTTCTTTATCCAAATTCTCCAAAGAATATCTATTTTCAATAATTAGTCGCCATTTATCATCTTCTACTGCCCTTAAATATTCCTGTACTTCCAAAGACAATATACTTTCCGCTATTATCGGATTACCCCTAAGAATATCCCTCGCTTCATCTACCTGATTTAAACGCCCTTGTATTCGTAACTTAATATTTTCAGTGCTATTTTCATCCTCTCTAAGAATAGGCAATAATCCATTACGGGTATTGCGTCTTAAATTCTCTGTGCTTTTTTCATCAATAAAACTGCCATCTCTAGGAGCAACAATACGAGTAGGAGAAATTGCCCCAACCCCTAATTCTGGTTGATTATAAAAACGATAGCTAACCACTCCAGTTATAGTTGTCAGAGATAAAATAATCATAACTGGTGGATGTGCTTTACATACTAATCTAAACCACAGAGACTGATTATGCTTATGACTATTTTGCTTATTGGTGATTTCAGGATTTTTTTTAAGATTGATATTATTTCTATTTTCCCGACGCTCAAGACGACTATAATTCTTCTGCCATTTTTTTAGAGTCTGACTAATAGACTGTAAAGTATTCATATATGAGTAAGGTTTAAAAAAATATACAAGATTAAAGTGTTAATTACTCCTCTATGGCAATTTTGCTAATCATTTATTCCTATCATTTTACTACTTTTTTATTTAAACCTTAATTCGGACTTTACGAAACAGTTGTAATTCTTTATAATTACCTACCCTATCTTGCTTCAGATTTTACTTTTGGCGCAATGTTCTAATCGGACGTTTTCTTTTGTTGGTTGCCAATTCATGAGGGGCAGTGTGCGGATTTTACTTCAGCACTTTATAAGCCCCGTCCCTACTTTGTAGAAAGAGAGGGAATTCTTGACGACATCTGAGTTAAACAGAAATATTAACTGGACTTTGATTGTTTGTCACATAATATTGTGCTTTGGAAATTAATGATTGACCTGTCATTTGTTTCGGTTGATCTAGTTTTAATATTTCTAAAATAGTGGGGGCGATGTCAGCTAATTTACCATTTTCTCTTAAATTCACATTCCCTCCATGTCCCGGTATTTTAAGTTTTTCCCCTTCTACTAAGATAAACGGTACTTTATTGGTGGTGTGCGCCGTCCAAGGATTATTTTCTTCATCTTTCATATATTCTGCGTTACCATGATCTGCGGTGATAATTGCGGTGCCACTAACTTGATTAACGGCTTCGAGGAGATTTCCTAAACAGCTATCAACGGTTTCGATCGCACTTATGGCTTTATCCAACATCCCTGTATGCCCTACCATATCAGGATTGGCATAATTTAAAACAATAAAAGAATACTCTCCCTTGGTGATGGCTCTACAGGCTACTTCCGTTAATTCAACCGCAGACATAGCTGGGGCTTTATCATAGGTAGATACCATCGGACTTTGTACTAATTCCCTATCCTCTCCCGGGAGGGGTTGCTCTAAACCACCATTAAAAAAGTAAGTAACATGGGGATATTTTTCTGTTTCTGAGGTACGAAATTGTTTCAGTCCAGCATTAGCAATAACTTCCCCTAAGAGATTAGTTAACTGCTCTGGTTCAAAAGCAACTCTAACAGGCAAGTTAGGATCATATTGAGTAAAAGTAGCAAAATGGATCGGCTCGATTAATTCTCGCTCAAAACCATCAAATTCTGCCATAGTTAGAGCGTAACATAGTTGACGAGCCCTATCGGGACGAAAATTATAAAAAATAATTCCATCCTTTGGTTTTATGCTTCCTTGGGCAATGCGGGTTGGTTCGATAAATTCGTCATTAATGTTCTTTTCATAGGAATCCTTCATAATTGCGATCGCACTTCTACCATCAATAGAACCATCTTGAGTGTACAAATCATAAGCCTTTTGAGTACGATCCCAACGACGATCTCGATCCATAGCATAGTAACGTCCACAAATCGAAACAATACGACCGATTCCAATTTTATCAATGTGTTCTTGAATTGCTTCAATATACTTGATTCCATCACTAGGATTAGTGTCCCTACCATCAGTAATCACATGAACACAAACCTCACCTACACCCTGTAACTTAGCCAAATCAAGTAAACCAATTAAATGATCTAAATGGGAATGAACTCCCCCATCAGAACATAAACCAAGTAAATGTAATTTACCCCCAGATGTTATCACATCTTGACATACCGACTCTAACGCAGGATTGCTAAAAATCGATCCATCTTCCACCGCATCAGAAATTCTTACTAATTCTTGAGGCACAACCCTCCCCGCACCAATATTTAAATGCCCCACTTCCGAGTTTCCCATTTGTCCTTGGGGTAATCCTACCGCTTTCCCCGAAGCCTCGATCAAAGTATTGGGATATGCCTCTATTAAACTGTTCATTATCGGAGTTTTTGCAAGGGCGATCGCATTTGCCCGATCACTTTCTCTATAACCCCAACCATCTAATATTACTAACACCACAGGAGAAATTGCCGCCTGACTCATAATCTTTTTTCCTAGTCTTTTAAAATGTCTAATTAGCTGCAATTCGATAATAACACTGAAATAGTGAACAATTAACAACAGAAATTAGTAGGTGAACTACTACCCGACCGCTTTAGCTGAGTCGGGAGTTTCATCATTCAACAGCTCATGCCTCAAGACAGATTTACGTCCACCTTTTGGTCTTACTGTGCCTCCTGATGCAGAAACGGCTATTCCATCCGTTTGTATTATTCT
>PXEJ01000315.1 GCA_003566215.1 Cyanobacteria bacterium T3Sed10_376R1m
ACCGTTATCGGCTCAATTTTGGGGGCTTTCTTGGTAATTGTTATCCCTTCTGATACCATGCCCTTACTCATCTCCATTTTCATGATTGCCGTTACCGTTTTCTCTGTTATTAACAAAAATAAAGGCATCGAAAAAATAGAAAAACCTAGCCCCACAGCTTTAAAAATTGGCTACGGTTTAACCTTTGGCTTAGGAATCTATGGTGGTTTTTTCAGTGGCGGTTATGTAACTACCTTAACCGCTAGTTTTATCGGCTTTTTTAATATGACATTTATAGAAGCTGTTGCCATAACAAAGGTTTTGAATATCTTTTCGTCCATCATCGCCACCTTAATTTTTATGACTCAAGGATTAGTTGATTATCAATTAGGGATAATTTTAGGCATAACTATGTTTGTTGGAGCCGTTATTGGCGCTAAAGTCGTTACGAAAATGAGTAATTTATGGCTGCGGAGAATTTTTCTGGTGGTGGTAATTTTTTTGGCAGTGCGCAATTTATTGCAATGGATAAATTGAATCTGGTGATGAAAAAGCAGAGTATTGTTGTATTGCACAGCAAATTTGACCATAAAAAACTGGAAATGTTTGCTATGGATAATATTAATTTTCTCTGTCTAAATTCCCCAACTCTGGGGGACTTGTAAATCTGATAAATGTAGTATTATTTGTTTAAATTGGTATAATTAAATCTCCAGTAGAAATAAAGAAAATAATGGAAGCCTTTACTCGTCAAGCACCAAAATGGACAGAAAAAGCCACCCATGCCCTTAGTTTTTGTTGTCCCAAGTGTGGGGCTTCTTCCCATGAGGCCACTAAAGTATGGCTAAATCGTTTTGCCCCTGTAATGACGGAGGATTATCAGAAAAAATGGCAAGAATTTTATCATTGCCAATGTGAACAAGTTTGGTGGGCTTGGAGTTGCGATCGCAAAGAGTTATTTAATGATCGCAAAGCACCACTAGATCAAGACTAAGGGGAAGGAGGAACATCAACAGGAGGCAAAGGAGATGACCCAGAATCAGGATTAATTGGTAGAGGCATTTGATTGTTAGGAGTCAAATAAGGATTAATACCTGGATTTGGGGTTGTATTTTCCTGAGGAGCTTGAGAACTACCCGGGAGAGTAGCCAAAGCCACACGACTGCCCCCAACCTCCTTAAGCATATCCAATATCTCCACCACCTGACTATAGCGAACTTCCTCAGAAGCATGGAGTACCATTAAACCCGTAGGATTAATATCATTATAATTTTTGATGGCACTATACAATTGAACTTGACTAACAGGCTGTTTTTCTAAATAAAGCTGCCCTTGATTATCCAAGCTAACCATCAACATTTCCCTCATTTGAGCCTCCCCAGTGGTTGCTTGGGGCAAATTAAGAGTGATTGCCTGTTGCCTAGAAAAACCCACCGCCGCCAAAATAAAAAATGTCAAAATACAAAAAATAACATCAATCATTGGCACAATTTCAATTCTTACCTCTTGTTGGCTATTGATGTCATGCCACAACTTAAGAGGGCGAGGAGTAAATTTGGCAGTGGATGGAGCATAGTTTGCCTCCTCTTCTTTTTTTCGTTCATCCTTGGAAATAAATACTTCAGTCATAGTCAGTTAAGAAATAGTGTACAGTTAAGGGCAAAGAATTTTGTCTCTATTATAAAAATTAAGACTGATTATTTTTGATTGCTCATCCAAAGTTGACGATAGATTAATTCTAAATCACTTCCAGCCTTTCTAAAAATCCTCACTTGGTTATACCAAAAAGCCTGAAATAAGCGATAAAATACCACCGCAATAATCGCCACAATCAAACCGACAGCAGTAGAAATTAAGGACTCACCAATACCTAAAGTTACTCCAGTGGTAGAAGCCGTGCCCAAATCACTCAAAGAGATTGAACCTAAAGACCTAATTAAGCCCAAAACAGTTCCTAATAAACCAAGTAATGGAGATAAAGCGATGACTCCCTCTAAAATTTTGTCCCCTTTGCGCATTAAAGATAGTTCATCATCAGCACCGGTTTCTAGGGCTAAATGGAACACTTCAGGATCTGGATTATCTAATTGTAAGGGAGTATTAAGGAATTTGCCGAGGGGGTGATTGCGATAACGGGAGGCAATTTCTCCTGCTTTTCCCCAATTTGTTGTTGCGGTATCCATGATGTTATTTAAAATTTGTTCCTCTTTGACCAACACTTTTGACCAAAACCAAATGCGCTCGATAATCGTACCTAGAGCTAATATTGATAGAAAGAGTAAAGGCCAGATGGAAAATCCACCCTTTTCAATTAATTCTGCTAGTGTCACCGTTAATATAATCCTTTTTTTTATACAAATTAGTATTGTTTAACTAATTATTGATGATTTATTCTCAATTATCAATCATTGCACAAAATAATTTGAGATGAATTATCATAAAATTTCGATAATGCCTTTTTGTCCATCAAGACGTACTAATTGATTATCTCGTAAAATTCTGGTGGCGTGGGCAATATCCATTACGGCGGGAATACCATATTCCCTAGCAATAATCGCTCCGTGGGAAAGTTTTCCCCCAACTTCCGCAATTAATCCCCCTGCTTGGGCGAGGAGGGGGGACCAACCTGCATCGGTATAAGGTACAACTATAATAGTTTCTTTATCAATATTTTTACTCTGCGCAAAGGTACGAATAATTTTAATTTTACCTTCGATAATACCGATACTTGCTGGAATGCCTTTTAATTGATTGTTACTAATTTTTGGAGTTATTTTACTATTAATATCAATTTGGGGGGTGTTGCCATAAATTAAATAGGGGATGGCTTCTATTTGTTTATCCTCTGTCCATTTTTCTTTTCTTTTTTCAATTATATTAATAATATTTTCAGTTTGACTATCTTTTTGGACTAGATTTTTGATTTCTGATAATTTTAAGAAAAATATATCACCTTTTTGTTGCAATATGTTTTGGTTAATTAAATTATCTTCTAAAGCTAAAATACTATACCTTAAATAAGCTAATAATTGATTATAAATCTTAGCTACTTTTCCTTTTAGATTTAATCTATCTTGAACTATTTGTTTTTGCCAAGAATTTTTATTATCTTGATTTTTTTTAGTTTTTAATTCTTTTTGAGTAACGAATCGAGTAAACATTTCACGCATTACCCTAGAGTCTTCTGCCCATCGAGGAATGGATATGTCTGTGGCAACTTGGCTTAAATAACCGTATTTTTTTAACCATACATCAAGACGATTTAGCACTGATTCTCCATCGCTAGATTCTGCTAAGGCTGTAAAAAAAGAGGCATAGTTATTAGAATCAATTTCTTGCATTTGTATTCCTGAAAATAGGTTTCTAGTATCCATTGCAATTTCTTTTAGCTCATTTACTGATGCTATTTCTGGGATATTTTGGTTGTCTAGTTCTTCGGGAGCAATTTTAAAAATATTTTGACGAATAGCATAACTTAAGGGTGCTAATATATTGAAATAAGTTGCATTTTTTAACACGTTTAGAATATCGTCTATCCTTGTGAGTAATTCTTGATTATTTAATTCTCTAGGATTTATTTCTTCCAACTCATCTAAAATAGGTGAAAACGTGCGATCGCACTTAACCTGAAAATCATTAATAAGAGTCCATTCTTTTTTTAATAATCGCCATAAACCGGGTATATTTTTAAGGGTAGAGAGTAGAGGGGGCTTAGAAAAATTTGCGCCCCTAGTCAAAAAGTCTAAACTTTCAGGGGGTAAACCCATTAATAAAAAAATATCTCCTAGTAAAGTAGCATTAAAATAGGCTTGGTGATAGTGTAAGGTGGCGGTTTGATTAAAGTCTAAAGATTGAGCTTTTTTTCCTAAAACAACCGTAAAAATATTTCCCCAAACTCCACAGGTTAACGGTTGATTAATAGACCAAGTGAGGGGTCGAATTATTCCGGGGATTACCTCAGCGGCAATTTTTCTTGTCCATAGGGGGTGTAGGGTTGTAATAGGACGGGCTTGAAAAATCCACAGAGTTTGGCCATCATAAGACCACTCTATGTCTTGGGGAGTATTTTTGTCAAGGGCTTCAATTTCCCTAACAATTTTTGCCACGGATAAGATTATATCAACAGGGGTTGTTCCTTCCCCTTCAACATCTTCTTGGGGAAGAAAGACTTGGTACTGTTCGGGGGTTATTTCTCCAGAAACGAGCTTTTGACAATCCCCCTCCACCACTTCAATACAAACACAGTCTTCTAATTGATTAATCGGATTGCGACTAAACGCTACCCCTGAAAATATTCCCTTAACCTGTCTTTGGACAATGACCGATAAGGATTTATTTTTTTCTTTTTTCTTTTTCCTATAGTTAAGGGCGATCGCACTATGATAGGAAGCTAAACAATCAGCTATTCTATATTTAAGAGTAGGAATATCAGTAATATTGAGATAACTTTCATAAATACCCGCCGCCGAAGCATCGAGGGAATCTTCCCCCCAAGCAGACGAGCGCACAACCAAAGGATTATCAGGGGATGGATTAACAAAATTAGCAAAGCTATCCACATCATCCCCTGCCTGAATTATCCAGCCATCAGGAACATTGTAACCCCACTGGATCAAACGAGAAAGATTAAAAGCTTTTCCTCCCACCTTTTGAACAGGAAGACTTTGTGCAAGGGACATAACCCCACTATCTCCCCTAAAAAAACGAAACACTTTGCTCGACTCACTATTAACTTGATTGGGGTTTAAATCTAAATCGTCTGGCATCTGGGAATAAATCCACATTAATAAACTAGCTAATCCAATGGTAGCGAAAATGTACTCTGGAGAATTGATTTTCTGGGCAGACAACACCACCACCATTAACACCAACATTCCTAACCTTCCTCCCTTGCGACTCCGAAATAAAGTAAAACTAATGCCTCCCAACAGAAAAATTAGTAAACCGCCCATGGGATTATGGGTAATAATTCCCCATGTAACATTAGTTGCTCCGGCACCTTTACCCCCCCAATAGCGCCCCATAACTAAAGCAATGATGGCCAATATTTCCCAGGGTGAACCTAAGGGAAAGAAAGCTCTGGTCATCA
>PXEJ01000319.1 GCA_003566215.1 Cyanobacteria bacterium T3Sed10_376R1m
ACTGTTGCTCCTTTACAAATCCAACAGTTAGGACCTATCATGCTAGGCCCAACTATTTTTGCCCCATCCTCAATATGAGTCATAGCCCCAATATAAACAGGACCAGTAATATCAACCTTATCCCAGTTAACCGAAACATTCAAACCGGTAAAAACTCCGGGTTTAACTTCCCTGCCCGGAATATCTACATTTTTAATTTCTCCACACAGCACCCCCCTAATGGCTTCCCAATAATCTGGAACTTTACCAATATCAACCCACTCAAAATCCATATTCAAGGCATAAAATGGTAAATCTAGCTCCACCAAGCGGGGAAACAGTTCACTACCAATGTCATATTCACAATTAGGGGGAATATAATCAATTATTTCAGGCTCAAAAATATAAATTCCTGTATTAATTTCTGTACTTAAAGCTTCTTCTACCGATGGTTTTTCCTGAAACGTTACAATTTTGCCATCATCATCTGTTACCACAACCCCATAACTAGGAACCGATTCTCTAGGAACAGATTTTGTTACCACCGTTGCGATCGCACCTAATTCTTTATGTCTTCTGACTACCTCAGTTAAATCGAGATCAATCAAAGCATCTCCACACAAAACCACAAAAGTATCATCAAAAAAAGGATTAAATTCCTGAATTTTTTTAATCCCCCCAGCAGAGCCTAAAGCATTCCCTCGTAACTCACCATCAACAATACTACCCTCAAACGAATAACCAATCTCCACCCCAAACCGTTGACCATCACGAAAATAATTTTCAATTTGATCAGCCAAATGACTAACATTAACCATCACCTGATCAAAACCATGTTGTCTCAACAGTTCCAGCAAAAACTCCATCACAGGTTTTTGTAAAATAGGAATCAAAGGTTTAGGAATAGTATGTGTAATAGGGCGAATACGAGTACCTTTACCAGCCGCCAAAATCATTGCTTTCATAAAAAAATATGGATAATAATAAATAAATACAGAAAAATATAATTAATGGTATTAGCCTAGAATATTAACACTTTCAAGAGAAATATTGAATCACAAGTGAAGAAAAAATATTTGTCCTAAAACATAAAATTTTCAAGCCAAGAGCTTTGAAACTTTAAATAACAAGCACCATAATCTATTCACCATAAATATAGCAAAAAAACAAACCTACAAATTGAACCCTCCAACCCCCTAAAAAATCAACTGCAAAACCCAAATAATCATTTCCCAGTAAGTACCAAAAAATTAAATTATCAAAAAATAAACTACATACTCAAAAATTAAGATAAACTTAAAGTACATTTTATGATGAATAATCAAAATTAACTCGAAAGAGAAGCGAGAGTGAATGAGTGTTATTTATTGCCTAAATCCCCATTGTGCCGATCCTCAAAATGATACAAAAACAAGGAGATGTCGAAGTTGTGGCTCAAACCTCATTCTCCATAAACGTTATGTCGCCATCAAAAAAATTGGCAAAGGAGGATTCGGAACCACTTATCTAGCAGTGGACATGGCACAAAAAAACAAATATTGCGTTATTAAACAACTAGAACCAGCCACCACCAACCCAGAATCCTACAGCACAGCCCTCGATTTATTCAATCGAGAAGCTAAAACCATGGCAAAATTAGACCATAGCCAAATACCTAGACTATTAAACTACTTTGAAGAAAAAGAGCAATTTTATCTCATTCAAGACTTTGTATTAGGTAAAGACCTAGAAAAAGAAGTAAAAAAAGGGAATATATATCAAGAATCCGCCGCCAAAAACTTTTTAAGGAGCATGCTCCCTGTCTTAAAATATATTCACTCCAAAAAAGTTATTCATAGAGACATCAAGCCGGGCAACATTCTCATCGAAAGAGAAAGCAAAAAACTATTTCTCATTGACTTTGGTGCAGTCAAAGAACAAGTAAACACCCAACTAATGAATGCAAACCCCCAAAGTGCCTTTACCAAAATATCCGTAGGGACAATGGGATTTGCCCCCCCAGAACAACTTGCTATGCGCCCGGTTTATTCGAGTGACCTCTATGCCCTTGGAGCTACCTGTATTTATCTGCTCACAGGTAAAGCACCCAAGGACTTATGCGATGCAGAAACAGGAGAACTAGCTTGGGAAAAACACACCCATGTTAGCGCCACTTTTGCCAAAGTTCTCAATAAAATGCTTGAACTCGATGTCAGGAAAAGATTTAATTCCGCTGAAGAAGTTATTCAAGTATTAGAGCTAGTACCCTACGAGGAAGAATTAGCTGGTAGCATGGTGAATCTGAGCAACAAGGATAATAATAATAATATTAAAGATAATAATACAGAAGAAGATCAAAGTGATGTTACTGTATCTAGCTTTACCTCCCAAAATTTAGCTGATGCCATCAGAAAAAGAAAAGAAAAACAAAAATCCAATAAACCAAGAATTGTCCCTCCCCAAATAGTTAATCCAAAAATAGAAATAACCAACCCAGAAATGCTACTTCAAGAGTATCGGCGAGGAAACCGCAATTTTAGCCAACAAACTTTAAGTGGATTTGACCTAGAAGGATTTAAACTAGCAGGGTGTAGCTTTTCTCAGAGTAAACTAATTGGTACAAATCTCCAAAAAGCCAACCTCTACCGCACAAATTTAGTTGGAGCAAATTTAGCCCAAGGTAACCTCAAAGAAGCTATCCTAAAACGGGCAGAATTATATAAAGCTAATCTTAAAAATGCAGATTTACAAGGAGCAGATTTGCAAGATGCCAACTTAAAAGAAGCATCCCTCAAAGAAACGAACCTTTGTGGTGCAAATTTAACGGGAGCAAAAATTGATGAAGAACAAATACAATTAGCCAAAACTAACTGGAGAACAGTCCTACCCAATGGCAAAAGAAAATGGTGGTAAACTTAACCAACTTATTCTATTTTGTCTGAATAGATAATCGTTATTCGTGCCCCATCATCCACCGCTAATCTGACAAATAAAATGATTATTAGTTACTGTGTAAATCCCGACTGTCCAAATCCTAAAAATCATCCTAAACTAAAAAAATGCTATACCTGTGGGTCTAGTCTTATTCTTAATCAACGTTACCGAGTTATTAAAAGATTAGGGAAAGGAGGATTTGGTGCAACTTTTGTAGGTGTTGATTTAACTATTGCGGACAATCCCCTTTGTGTAGTAAAACAATTACGTCCTGCCGTAGATGATCCCCAAGCTTTTAAAATGGCACTGAGTTTGTTTAAACGAGAAGCCAAAACCCTTGACAAAATCAGTCACCCTCAAATTCCAAAACTGCTCAATTATTTTGTCCATGAAAATCAGTTTTACTTAATTCAAGAGTTAATCAACGGTCAAAATCTACAAAGGGAAGTAAAAAATAATGGAGTTTATGGTGAATTTGCTATTAAACGTTTTCTAGAAGAAATAACTCCCATTATTAAATATATTCATTCTCAAAAAGTTATTCATAGAGATCTTAAACCAGCAAATATTCTCAGACGAAAAAAAGATAGTAAGTTAATTTTAATTGACTTTGGAGCAGTTAAAGATCAGGTTAACACTCAATTAGCCCAAACTTATGGACAAACAGCGTTAACTAAATTTGCCGTTGGTACAACGGGATATGCTCCCCCAGAGCAAATGGCCATGCGTCCTATTTTTTCTAGTGATATTTATGCTTTAGGAGCAACTTGTCTTTATTTACTTACAGGAAAGTCCCCCAAAAAATTTGAAAGACATCCTGACACAGGGGAATTACTTTGGCAAACTGAAATTAATATTAGCTCTGGATTTAAAAAGATTTTAACTAAAATGTTAGCTCCTGATACCCGTGAACGTTATAAAACCGCTGATGAATTATTAACGGCTTTAGATATAGCACCTTTAGAGCAGGGATTTAGTCGAGGAATTATTAATCAAACAAAACAATCTATGTTTTTAGATGAATCTGATAGTGACGATATTACCAATAGTCAACTAAGTGATACGTTATCAGCAACAGCACAGCTAAAAAAAGCCATAAAACAAAGAAAGGAACAAAGAAGAAGTAATTTTATTACCATTAAGTGGAATCAAGATACTTTTCTTAGTGCATATCAAACAGGGAAAAAAGACTTTAGTGATCAGGAATTAAATAATTTTGATTTTACTGAATTGAAATTAAATAAATTTATTTTTCGTTATTCTCAGTTAAAAGGTTCTGTTTTTAAGAATAGTAATCTTTCTCAATCCAATTTTTATGGTGCTGATTTGCAAGAGGCAAATTTTACTAATGCTAATTTATTTCAGACTTATTTTGCTAAATGTAATCTTCAAAATGCTGATTTGCGAGGGGCAAATTTACAAGGGGCGGATTTAACCAACGCTAATTTAAAAGGTGCTAACTTGTGTGGTTGTAATTTGAAAAATGTTAAAGTTAGCCAGAGTCAGTTGAAGGAAACTAAGATAAATTGGGCGACAACTTTTCCTGATGGGGGAAGACGTTGGTGGAAAATGTTTTAAATTAGGCTTCAAGATTATGTAAGGATAATAATAAAAGAATTTTATGAATCTTCCTTCTTTTTTATGGTTATGGAAAATTGCTGCATGGTCAATGGGTTTTGCTATATTTTTATACCTTTGTTTAGCCATATCAGGGGTGTCTTTTGTGGTTTTACAAAGGAAAAAGAAAAAACGTCCTCAATGGTTACGCCCATTTCATCAATGGCTCGGTTTTGGGATGGTGTTTTTAATATTTTTATTGTTATTCATTGGCTTAATTGGAACTGTAGGATATTATGGGAGTCTAGGGCATTCTATCCATTTACTTGCAGGTATAATAATTGTTATTATCTCTAGTTTATCGGCTTGGAGTTCTACACAAATAAATTTTCAAAATAGTTGGGCTAAAAAGTTACACGTTAGTTTAAATGTTGGATTATTTTTTGCTTTTGCTTCTGTTGGTTTAAGTGGTTGGACTATTGTTCAAAAATATTTACCATAACTTTGTATCTTTTGTTGAAAAATACATTCTAATTTTTTTTATTCTAAACTACGGTAAAAATAATCCCC
>PXEJ01000290.1 GCA_003566215.1 Cyanobacteria bacterium T3Sed10_376R1m
AAATTTAGCCTAAAATTAAGGTCTAAAGTACAGTTATAAATTATATTTGAGATTGAAATATAAACCATCATCTTGAATATTATTACTCCGGTCCTGAATTTTTACAAGATTTAATAATCGAGGTGCATAGTCAAGTCTCATATTTAAATTAGGTATCGGTTGCCAAATAAAACCCATCCCAAAAGAAGCAATAAATTTTCTATCGCTTTGAGGGTTAGGATTACTAGAGACATTCCACACACCACCCATGTCAAAAAAAGGTGCAACTTGGAAAGTAGGGAATAAATCTTCATTTCTAACCAAAGTAATTCTATCCTCAATGGAAAAACGAAAACCATTGTCTCCTCCACGAACATTTTGACGATAACCCCTTACAGACTGGCCACCACCAATAACAAACTGTTCTGAGGGCAATAAAGGGTCTAGACTAAGTTGTAACTCCCCTTGAACAATTAATAAATTATCAGGATTTAAAGACTTAACCCGTTGAACTTGTCCAGACCATGCTACAAAATATCCATCAGGATCATTCGTATTTTGAGAAGTCGTTACGTCAAATAATCCCACTCCCAGACGAATTTGAGAACCTAAACGCCATGCTCCTCTTGTGTCTCTGGTGACATAATCTTGTCCTAATATTAATACATTAGTACGACTACGACCTTCACTATCAGGACCAATACTAAAGGGTAGAGGTAATCCACCGGCAAAGGTTTGACTGTTACGATAATTCATTCCCAAAGATAAAGCAAACTCCTTTCGAGGATTGCGAATTAAGGGTTGACGGTAACTAATTTCATAAAACTGACTTTCCCCCCGAATATCTAAATTTGCAAAAGTTTGCTCTATGATTGTATTTTCCTGTAATGCGACCCTTACCATAACAGTGCCATTCATCGGATTGACTGGGAAACGGTAAACTGTATCTAAACTATATGTGCCAAAAAAATCTTTTAAACGAGGCTGATAGGAAAAAGATAAAGAATCCCCAAAGCCAAATAAATTAAGGTGACCAGCACTTAAAGTCATTTGAGTAGCACCAACACTAGGGGGAGAATAGTTATCAATACCAATCGTTCCAAAAAAAGGATTTGCTTCACTAACCTTTACGGTTAAAATATTTCGTCTTTCGCTGGTTCCGGGGCGTAAACTAGCCTCAATAGTTTCGATTAAAGAATCTGATTTTAGTAGTTTTAATTGATCTTCTAAGGTATTGGAGTTGAGGGGAGGTTTGGTTGCAAAATTAATTCTTTGACGTACATAGTTTTCTAGTTCTTGAGCTCCTTCAATTTCTAAAGTTTCAATTAAACCTTCATCTACTCGAATAAAAGCTATGTTATCGCTAATGTTGCTTAATACTGCTCTAGTGGTAATATAACCCTGATTAATATAAAGTTGGCTAATTTGCTCTGCGATCGCATTTAAAATTTCAATGGTAATTTGTTGATTTTTATAAGACTGAATAATTTGATTAATTTCTTCAGTAAAAATACTATTACCTTCTACTTTGATTTGTGTTATTGATTCAATTTGTCTAATTTCTGATGTCTCATTATTATTTTGAGCAACTGAATAAGAAAAAGTTTTTTCTAATTCTTTGTTATTAAAAGTAGTATTTTGAACGTTATCTAAAAAATCAAAGATTACATTTGATTGTTGCAAGTCTTGAGCTAAAGCAGAAAAACTATAAACAAAACAAGATAAAGATACAGAACAAATATTAATTAGTAAAGAATGTTTTAGCTTGCTATTTTCCATGAATTTAGTTAAAAATATATGTTATTATTTTATAAAATAATCTATCTAAAAGGAATTAAAAATGCAATTTATTATAAAGTAATTTTGTCTTTAATAAATCTTTTTTATTTTTAATAATTACCAAGGACTACCAATTATAGTGAAACCAGACCAGAAAAATGGATGGGAAAAATCTTCGAAATAACGAGAATTTTCTGGTAATTCTGTTAAGGATATTTCTCTTTCTGGGGCAATAATATTATTTCCGTCCTCGCTTTTATAAACTTCTCCTCTTAACATACTTAGTTGAGCCTGACGTAAGGCTTCGGCTTTTGTCGAGCTAGTTTTCAGTTGACTATAAAAATTGGTCATTAACGCTAGGGTACCTGTATCACTTACTAACCACACACTGCCCATGGCGCTTTTTACCCCTGCTTGAACGGCTAATCCTGCAAAACCTAACTCAGAAATTTCATCCCCTAAGGCGGTTTGACAAGCACTTAAAACTATTAACTCGGCAGGTACTCTGTTTGAAAAACTGAGGTTTCTGATTTCTTGAAGATTGAGACGAGTATCATAAAATTGTAGATAATTATCATCTTCTCTGGAAGTGTTAAAATTTCCATGGGTTCCAAAATGAATAATGCCATAGCTTTCACTGGTCAATTTTTGTTGTACTTGTTGGGGAGTGAAATTTTGATTCAAAAATTGCTGATAGTTTTCTGTAATCTCTCCTGTCCAAATTTCGGTGATGAGGGGGATTTCTAAACCAACGGCTGGTAAGGGTTGTACTTCGGAATCGCTAAAATCTGATGCTCCCATTGCTAATAAATTTAGTTCTTGAACGGGTCGATAGTTATTATCATTGAGGTTTAAACTTGGAGCTAAACCACTACTATATTTTTCTACTAAGAATTGTTTATTTTCGCTGTCATATAAAGTAGCAACGGGGATAAAACGCATATCGGTAGGCAATATAAATAGGAGATTGGATATTTCTCTTGCCTGTAATTCTTCTTCGATGGGGGAAATTAACCAATTATATAAATTAGTGGCATAGGGTTTATAATCATCATTGAGATCAAAAACATTGCTAACTTCTATGGATAGGGCTTCAGCGTTTTCTATGGCTTGTTGGCGGGTGATGGGTAACACCACTCTAAAGGGTTCATCATTGGCTGTTAATACTAATATATCTAGTAAATCATCTGGGGATGGTTTAATTTCAAGGATAGGTTGTAAGTCTGGTTGATCTATGTTAATACGAGTATATTCTTGAGTGCTGAGGGCTTCTCTACGGGCAAATTCTTTTTCTAAGTCTGAAGGCTCATAGCCTTTGGGGGTAAAACTTATATATATAATGGCTGGTTTTTGTGATGCTTGTTTTTCTATTAAACTTAAGATTTTTTGAGTTTGGGGGATAGTTGCGATCGCATTTGCCGATGGTAATACGCCAACTACATTAGGATTGATTATATTAGCCTTATTTTGAACATCATTATTACTGAGAATACGACCTAAAACAATTTCATCCGTAGGTTCTATAAAATCTATGGGTTGGTTTGCGGAAATTAAAAGACTGATATTTCCTTGTATAGTATCAGTAAAATACTCTCCTGGTGCTATGGTAAAGTCAGTGTTAGTGATAATTCCCTCAGTACCGTTAAGACTACTATCACCCACAATAAAAGGAGCATTGTTTCCACTTTGATTCGCCGATGACAAATCAATAAGTATTTCTCCCCCGTCAGATGTTCCTGAAGAAGCGTCAATACTAATACCTTGAGTTCCAAAAGCATTAGTAACTCGAAAATTACCAGAAGTTGTTACACTAATGTTGCCCCCTGTATCAATATCGCTCCGAGTAGAAATACTACTTACTTCAATATCATCCACTGCACTTAACGAGATATTTCCTGCAAAACTATTATTACTGCTTGTAGAAATCGTCCCTGTGGTGATAGTAGAACCCGATTCAATCTCTACCGAACCTAAAGGAGCAGTAAAATTATTTATATTCCGAAGAAGAATATTCTCGGATAAAAATGAACCTCCAGCATTAAATTTTATAGTATCACTCGAACCAGTAGATTCTAAAATTAAGTCCCCATTATAAATCTGGTTTCCTTGAGTAATAATCGATGCTTCGTTATCGAAACCAATAAAACGAATCTGATTCCCACTAATCGATAAATTGTTTAATGGTTCATTGTTTCCTATGGATTTTCCAATTTCTACATTGTCACTGCCCGCATCTAAAATAAGATCGAAATTACCATTAATATTGCTAGGAGAAGAAATAAAACTTCCAGAATTATTGTTTCCTGTAGTAGAAACCGTTACATTATTACCTAAAATTATATTGCCGCTTTCTATTTGAATAGAGTTGCCCTCAGTAATAATATCAGCATTTAAATTTGTCGTACCCATCCCCGTAAATTGAAAAACTCGAAAAGAAGCATCGTCTTGACCCAAAATGGGAGCATCAATACTCAGGTTACTGGTTTGAAGAATTAAAGGATCGTTTAGTGTTAAAGGTTCATTAATGGTTATACTTCCATTAAATAGACTTGTTCCAATATTAATCGAGTCAAATCCGTTTACTAGACCCAGATTGGTAATGACAAATTCCGTGTTAGCTCCACTACCAATAAATATGTCATTATCATTAACAATATTATTGATTGACAATAAACCACCATTAGAAACCACACTATCAGCATTAGAAAAATTCACTCCAGTTAAACTTGTCAAAGATAAAGAAGAATCGGCAGTATTGTTAACACTACCCAAAAAATTAATTTCTCCCTGAAGACTGGTTAAACTCGAGTTAGCAATAGTAGTAAAGTTGTCGTTGTAGTTTTGACTATCTATCGTGACTATACTTGAATTTCCGAAGGCAGAAATCAATGGCTGTGAATTTGCTAAAAATGAGGGATTAACATTTAAACTAATATTTCCGGAAGTGGTTAGAGATTGTCCTTGAATTGTTCCCTGTAAATTTATTTGTCCTCCCGAGAGACTTATGGGTGCAGATTGTGTAATATTGAAATTGGTATCTGTGAGAATAAAGGCTGTTGCGATCGGACCTATATTTAGATTGAATCCAGAAATATCGACTGTTCCCGATGATAAATTTCCAAAAGTGGCGATACCACCCAAGGCATTAACATCCCCTTGAAGACTACTAATAGAGACATTTCCTGCAATACTAGCAATGGAGTCAACCGCAGTGGCAGAAGTATTGATTAAACCATCTATACTTATATCATTGAAAGCATT
>PXEJ01000014.1 GCA_003566215.1 Cyanobacteria bacterium T3Sed10_376R1m
AAGAGGTATTAGGAGGATTAGGTGGTTTTGGTGGCTGTTTTGAAATTCCTGCTGGTTACAGACAACCTGTTTTAATTTCTGGTACCGATGGAGTTGGTACTAAGTTAAAAATTGCCCATCAGTTGGATTGTCATAATACAGTGGGCGTTGATTTGGTGGCGATGTGTGTTAATGATATTTTGACCAGTGGTGCTGAACCCTTATTTTTTTTAGATTATTTGGCTACGGGTAAATTAAATCCCCATCAACTTCAAGGGGTGGTAGCTGGTATTGCTCAGGGTTGTAGGGATAGTGGTTGTGCTTTGTTGGGGGGAGAGACGGCGGAGATGCCCGGTTTTTATCAGGTGGGGGAATATGATTTGGCTGGTTTTTGTGTGGGTATAGTTGAAAAAAGTAAAATTCTTGATGGCTCAACGGTTAAAATAGGAGATAGTGCGATCGCACTTAGTAGTAGTGGATTACACAGTAACGGCTTTTCCTTAGTCCGTAAAATAATAGATGTCAACGGATTCCAATGGGAAGATAAACCCCAAGAGTTGGGAGGACAAAATCTCGGACAAACCTGTTTAACCCCCACCCGCATCTATGTAAAACCCATCCTAAACGCCCTCAAATCTGATCTAGATATTAAAGCAATGGCACACATTACAGGAGGAGGAATTCCCGAAAACTTACCCCGTTGTTTGCCTGACAATCTTTCTATAGAAGTAAAGCTAAATAGTTGGGATATTCCCCCAATTTTTCAATGGTTACAAAAAACAGGCAACGTTAAATTAACCGATATGTTAGATACATTTAATTTAGGAGTGGGTTATGTGGTGATAGTTGCTCAGGAAAAAGAAGACGCAACTATCAAATACTTTGAATCTCAAGGAATTGAATCAAATTGTATCGGAAAAGTTATCGATGGTAAAAAAGACGTTAAATTTGTAGAATAGCCAAACTAGAAAACTTGAACTGATAATAAAATAATAATTAGTAAACAAAATTTTTAATTTAAAAATTTATTTAAATCAATTATCAACGGTCAACTATCTATTAATAAAACTATTAACCGTTTTCCAGATTATTTAAAATCATGATTAACGAAGCTGAAAATATCAATCCCCCAGAAAATAAAACTGCTGAATCTAATCATGATGTGGATTCTAACAGTGATAATTTATCTATTGCCCCTAAACCAAATTTGCCCCCTTTGAGTAATAAAGAGCAAATTCATTTAAAAAAACAAGGAGATTTGGTTTATATAACTTTGCCATCTATCAGGATAAGTGATGTTAACAATGAATGGGAAAGGGTAATTGATGATTTCAAAATCAGATTACAGAAAATAGAAAAATCATGGCAACCAGAAACCAAAGTACATTTAGATAGCCAAGATAGATTGCTTGATATTCGTCAACTAAGGGAGTTAAATCAAATTTTTGTCCAAGAAAATCTTAAATTGGACTTAGTAATCACTAAACGCCGTCAAACTGCTGTTACCGTTGCTAGTGCTGGTTATTCTGTCAAACAAGAATCTTCTATCCCTTTATTTGCTCAAAAAAATAATCAATATGCCCAAGATTTAGCAGAACCTTTGTACTTAAAAAATACTATTCGTTCAGGGGTAGAAATTTCTCATCCTAGTACAGTTATAGTTTTTGGGGATGTTAATCCGGGTGCTACTATTATTGCTAAAGGGGATATTTATGTCTGGGGTACGTTAAAAGGTATTGCCCATGCTGGTTGTCGGGGCAATTCAGAGTCTTTGATTATGGCTTTGAGAATGATTCCTACCCAACTGAGAATTGCTGATTTGGTGGCACGGGCGCCAGATAACCCCCCTGACAATGAAATTGCTGAGGTTGCTTACATTAGTAAAGAGGGCATTAGGATTCGTAGAGCAGATAATTTTACTAAGGTTAATATATATCTTCCCGAGAAAAGATGTTGGGTTTATCAATATAATTCTGAGTTAAAATTTGAACGAAATGATGATTTGAAAATTGTTAATTAGTTGCTATGAATAAGGTTATTTTTCATCTAGCTATTCCTATGGTAAAAATGGAAGAAACTAGGGATTTTTATGAAAATGTTTTAGGGGCAAAGGTAGGTAGGAATAATGCCCATGCGATTATTTTTGATTTTTTTGGTTCTCAATTGGTAGCCCACACAACGAAAGAGGTTATTACTCCTACTAAGAGTATTTATCCTCGTCATTTTGGAATCGTTTTTACGGAGGAATCTGATTGGGATAATTTGGTTTCTGGTTGTCAAGATAAACAGATTATTTTTTATCAATCTCCCCGTTTAAGATTTGAGAATGAATTGACTGAGCATAAAACTTTCTTTTTACAAGATCCTGCTTATAATATTTTAGAGTTTAAATTT
Organism: Cyanobacteria bacterium T3Sed10_376R1m; assembly: GCA_003566215.1. Classification (GTDB taxonomy): domain Bacteria; phylum Cyanobacteriota; class Cyanobacteriia; order Cyanobacteriales; family Cyanobacteriaceae; genus Cyanobacterium. The sequence continues at coordinate 2,374 of PXEJ01000014.1, forward strand.
TATCGTCATTATGAGGCTATTTTTGGGGCTAGTAATATGGCGGCAATTGGCGATCGATGATTAACATATTTTAGAAAAATAAACTGCTATTTTCAAGTTATATTTTCTTTTTTATAGAGTGGTTTAAAAAAAGTTAACTTAAGATTAATTTTGTAAATTAAATAGAGCATTTGAAGGAAAAAAGTCTTTTAAGTAGCTTTAATTGTTTAAAAAAGATGATAAATGATTGTTAATCCTAAAAATTAAAGATATGATGTTGATAGAGTCAAAAGTCTTAAATTAATTGTTAAATTGATGGATATTAAGTTAGTAAATATTGGTTTTGGTAATATTGTTTCTGGTAGTAGAATTATTGCTATTGTTTCTCCCGAATCTGCACCAATTAAAAGAATTATTAGCGATGCTAAAGAAAAGGGGCAATTAATTGATGCAACTTATGGAAGACGTACTAGAGCGGTTATTATTACTGACTCTAACCATGTGGTATTGTCTTCTATTCAACCTGAAACTGTTGCTCAACGCTTTACAATTAATAAGGATAAGATGATTGACAATTGACAATTATGAGGTTTTATTATCTGAGTGTAGTATCTGTAATTTTGTACTCTTAACTATTTTTTGATACTTATCATATGTCTAAACCCTTGATCTTTATAATTTTCAATTTATTTAGCATACCCTAAGGACAGTTTTAATTAATGACTTTAATTTTTCCTGTACAATGTAATTTTTGAGTGTTAATTTCTATTTTTTTTAACTCAACTTCTTTACCTAAATCGATAGAAAAATCATTAATAATTATATTGTTTAACTCTTTTATTCCCTGAATTTCTATGGGGTTTAATAATATTTCATGATTATTTTTTAATAGTAAATGAGCGGTGATAAATAATTCTTTTGTTTCTTTGTCATTTTTATTAAAAGTTTGAGCGTAAATTGCAATTTTTTGTTCACTAATAACGAGCTTTTTCCAGTCAAAGTCATATTTTTGCAAAATATTATCTATGTTGTTGAGTTCTTGATTTTCTAAAAGTAATTTAACTAAATCTGTTAAGGCTTGTTTTAGTAAATGTGATTGAAGGGAATCATGAAGATTTTGTGATGTTATTTCAATATCTCCAACTACGTAAATGGGATTTAATAGTTTTAATGGTTTTCCTCGTAAAATTTCTCCTAAGTTAACTGCAATATTTTGTGTATTAACTTCTGCTTTATTAATATAAATACCTTGATAAATAGTTTGTTTTGCTTCTAGGAAAACTTTATTTATTCTACCTGTTAAAATTTGTTTATCCCCAGCATCTATTTTAATGTCGAGTTCTTCTGTGGAGTTAAGTTGCGATCGCACCCAAAATTTAATAGCAGGGGTAAGAATAGAAGAAATAATTTCGGACTTTTTTTTACTACCCATCTAAAATGATAAAATAAAAGATTAACAGTAAATAGTTTACAATAAATAAACATATTTAGACTATTAAAAAATAAATATTAAATTAACTTTCAAAAAATAATCAAACATAAAAATAAAAATGCCAGAAAGAGTACAAAAAATTTTACGTGAATGGGGTGTTGCCTCCCGTAGAGATGCAGAAACAATGATAAAAGAAGGCAAAATAAAAGTAAATGGCAAAATTATCACTTTAGGAGACAAAGCAAATCCTCAACGAGATAAAATCGAGGTAGCAGGGAAAGTCTTGAATAAAAAAGATCGACCGAAATTAGTTTATATTCTACTCAACAAACCAAAGGGGGTTATTTCTAGTTGCGAGGATCAAAAAAAACGAACTACCGTGTTAGATTTATTGGAACCTGAGCTAAAATTAGGGCAAGGGATTCATCCTGTGGGTAGATTAGATAGAGATTCCACTGGGGCTTTGATTTTAACGAATGATGGTGATTTTACCTTGAGTTTAACTCACCCTCGTTATCATTTACCTAAAACCTATTTGGTTTGGGTTAAGGGTGATATTACCGATGATGTTATCCAAAAATGGTCAAAGGGCTTTTTGTGGGAAGGAAAACAAACTTTACCGGCAGAAATTACCGTTAAAAAACGCTCTATTTCTAAAACTTTAATGGAAATTGTTTTAAATGAAGGGCGTAATCGTCAAATACGTCGCATTGCCGAACTTTTTGGTTACCCTGTACTTAAATTACATCGAAGTGCGATCGCATTTATCAAACTACATGATTTAAAAGTAGGAAACTATCGTTTATTAACAACTTCAGAAGTAAAAAAAATGAGTACAATTGCTCATAACATAGATAAATAATATAGATAAAGTGCTGAGAAGAGGATATTTATGATGAATTTTATAAAAAAAGATAATGAGCCACCCGTTGACTATAACCAAAAGCGTCAAGAAGAATTAGACAAAATTAGCGTTTTATTAAAACAAAAAAGAGAATCAAATAACTTAGATATTGAATTAATTTCTAGTCAGTTACATATTACGATGAATATGCTCAGGGCAATGGAGAGTGCTGACTTAAAAGCACTGCCTGAACCAGTATTTACCAGAGAATTATTGAAAAAATATAGCAGTTTTTTAAGTTTAAATAGCGAAGAATTGTTAGATAATTTTCCGATTGAACAAAATGCCAGTGCTAAGACTAATTATC
>PXEJ01000025.1 GCA_003566215.1 Cyanobacteria bacterium T3Sed10_376R1m
GGGTTTCCATAGCCTAAAGGGGCACTTTTTGCTCCTTGTGCGATCGTCCATTTTTCTGCTTCTTGGTTTAACTCATAGGTACTAACTCCCGGTTTAACCATTGTTCCTAAATGTTCTAACAATTGTGCGGCAAGTCTTCCAGCATTACGCATCTTTTCTATTTCTCTAGAAGACAAAAGAACTATATTTTCATTACCCATTGAATTTAATTATCTTCTTAGTAATTGTAAACAAATTTTAACTATTTCTTATTTTACCGAAAAATTCAAGTTCTCAGGCTTTGGTTTTTCAACAAGCTGAGAAAATCCCCCTAAGTAATTTTGGTAAGAATAGCTGTTTTTGGGGAAAATTTAAGTAACGAACGAAACTAATCGTATAAAATAGATTGACCAAAGAAAAAAAATTGTACCCTCAGCGTAATAATGAAAATAGGTATTCCTAAAGAGATAAAGGATCAGGAATTTCGTGTTGGTTTAACCCCTTCAAGTGTGAAAATATTATCAGATCAAAACCATGAAATTTTTATCACCGATAATGCTGGTTTAGGTTCTGGTTTTACCAATGAAGATTATCAAAATGCAGGGGCAATCATTACGGATCATGAAACTGCATGGAAACAAGAATTAATTGTTAAGGTCAAAGAACCTTTAGTTAATGAATATCAATATATACAACAAGGGCAAATTTTATTTACCTATCTTCATCTTGCGGCCGATCGCACTTTAACGGAACATTTAATTAAAAGTGGGGTAACTGCGATCGCCTATGAAACAGTGCAACTAGCAGATGGCAGACTACCCCTATTAACCCCCATGAGCATCATCGCAGGACGTTTATCAGTACAAATGGGAGCAAAATACCTAGAAAAACAACAGGGAGGCAAAGGCATCCTATTAGGAGGGATACCCGGCGTCGCCCAAGGAAATGTCGTCATATTAGGAGGTGGTGTCGTCGGCACAGAAGCCGCTAAAATAGCCGTAGGTATGGGAGCAAAAGTCACTATTTTAGACGTAAACATAGATCGTTTAGCCTACCTAGAAAATATATTTGGTTCAAGGGTAGAACTACTTTACAGCAACTCCCAAACTATTGCCAAAAATGTCACTTCTGCCGATTTATTAATTGGCGCAGTATTAATTACAGGGAAAAAAGCCCCTATTTTAGTTACTAGGGAATTAGTTAAACAAATGTCCCCCGGATCAGTCATCCTTGATGTAGCAGTAGATCAAGGGGGTTGTATCGATACCCTCCGCACTACCTCTCACAGTCAACCTAGTTACGTAGATGAAGGAGTTATTCATTTAGGAATCCCCAATCTGCCCGGAGCCGTACCTCGTACCGCAACCCAAGCCCTCAACAACAATACATTACCCTACGTTATTAAATTAGCCAATCAAGGCATAGGAGCGTTAAAACAAGACGCTACCCTATCACAAGGACTCAACGTTCATTACTATCGCCTTGTACACCCCGGGGTACAACAAGTTTTTCCAGATTTACCTCAATAAAAAAAACAGAAGCTAAAATAAACCTTTTACCCTCCACTAACAGGGGGAATAAAAGCCACTTCATCACCATCTTTAAGAATATAATCAGGAGACACAAAATTAAAATTAACTGCAAAACGGGTAATTTTCAACCATGGAGCTAACTCCAATTTATCCTTAACTATTTTTTCTAAAATGTCTTTAACCTTAGTATCTGGTGCTATATCTAAGACTAATTCTGGCCGATTATAGACTTCTTGATAAATAGCAAACAACCTTACTTTAACCATCATTATATATGTCTTTTTGCCTTTAATTAATTATTAATATTAAGCTCATGTATTTCTTGTAATTGCATCTTCCGTAAATCTTCCTTAAGGTTAATAATTTCCTTAGCTTGTCGCCTAATGGTCAGATGTGTCTCAATTCTAGTTAACAACTCAGGTTTCCGAAAAGGCTTGGTAACATAATCAGAAGCCCCCAACTCAAATGCCTCAATTAGATGATGTTCTTCTTGACTAGCCGTTAAGAAAATAATCGGGATACTTTTATGGTTAGGATTTAACTTAATCGCCTGACAAATTTCTAAGCCATTCATCTCAGGCATCATTAGGTCAAGTAAAATCAAATCAGGGGTTAACACTTTTAACCTCTCTAATGCTTCTTTCCCACTCAGTGCGAAGCTGGTTTGATAGCCTTCATTTTCTAGTATATATGTTAACAACTTTAGATTAGCTTTTAAATCATCAACAATTAGAATAACGTCTCTTACTTGGGAACCGAATTGTACTAGATTCATTACTAAATTACTCTCACAAACTTTAATTTTAGGGAAATAAATATATTAAATAGCTTATAAATTATGTTCTTTTTTTTGTGATTATTTTATGATGCAAACCAAAAAATAGAAAAAACTACATATTATAATTTGTAGAAATAATACCAAAATTAATCTAGTTTTACCTTGACTATAATTATTCATACTTAAGTATTTTTTGTATTAGTATTTTTTTTAAGCTACATTACTAAACCTTGCTCAAAAAAATTTCAATAGTCTATCAATAGAGTATTAAAAGTATTAGCTGATACAATCTAATTATACTATATTTAAGAAAATCCCCTGATAAAATAGTTGTCAGATGATTACTGTCATAATGGCAAATCTAGTTTAAAATGTTGAAATATTAGACTTTAGAGATAAAATTATTTGTAATCATCAAGGAGAATTTAAAAAAATGGAGTATATAGATTTTTTTGAGCAAATAGATCAAGATTTGTCTCAACAGATGAAGAGTTTACAAAAAAAGCAAGAAGAGTTAATCGAGCAAAAAAAGATCTTTTTAGAAACTAAACAAAAAATTCATGGTTTTTTGAGTGACGCCCATGAAATGAAACAATTATTAGAATCTCATCCTGATTTAGTTGAGTTGGTAAGGACAGAACTGAATAAAATGTTTAAGGTAGATTCTTCTTCCTCTAATCCTCCTTTGAATAAACAGACAAATCAATCGGAAAAAACTACTAAAGTTGCCCAAAAAAAGGAAGTGTCTCAGGGGAAAAAAGAACCAGTAAAATTGCCACCTGATAATTTGGAAAAACAAGAAAAAATAGAAATTTTCAACTTTGTTGATATGGATGGTAAAAGTACTGTGGTTTAGTGAAAAGTAATTGGGTTATGGCTAAGTGTGAGGTTTAAATGTTGCCTTATTTTTTAAGATCTAAATTGTGGTTTTCCCTATGGTTTGATTTTTTTTGTAAAAAAACTTAACATAAATTGAGGATGAAGGGATAACAAGCAATAACCAAGTAATAGTAGGATAGAATTTAGTGCAATTAATTATTATGTAAAGCGGATATAGATTTAGTTGTTATTTCCGAATCAGAGACCAAAGCTGACCAAAATTAAGCAGATTCAATGAGCAATCCTAATTCTGTCGTTACGGATTTATTACAATTTTTTCCCCAGTGGCGAACTCAAATCTATTTTAAGTCTTCTTTAACGGCATTATCCCACGCTATGGAAGATCAGGTACTGGCAAACACAGAAGAAGCCCTGATTATTGCAAGTTTCCAAAAAGAAAGGTTTTATCGACAAGAGGCTCATCGTTATCAACGTATCGGCAAAATTTCTCCTCATGTTTATGTTTTGGCAGCCCCTGAGACTGAATTTAGCAACTTGTCTGATGTTTATGAGAAGGTGGCATTTTCCCCTAATGATGGTTTAGCTAGGGAGTGGCATTTAGTGGTAATTGCCGAAAATTATGCTAATTGTTTAGTTTGTCGAGAAAAAACCCATTTGCCAAAAACTGAGGCGGTAGAAATGTCGATGGATAATAGTCGCCGTTTTGAAGGAATTTGGACTTTTGATCGTGATGTGAGTCGGGAGGCGGGTGCTATTTTATTGCGACGTATTGCTCAATATCGTCCAGAATTGTCTTCTAAGGTGGATGAGGCGCTTATTCGGTATTGTTCTGGTTCTAAAAAAAGTAAGGCGGTTTCTTCTAAGGGTAAGGTTACCAAGAAAAAAGGAGATAAGATTGAGTCACCTACCATTAATCCTGATCCTTTTGTTCAAAGATTGGTCACTTATTTACAGTCTGGGCAATATAAGTTGATTAAGGCGAATAAATTTTTGAGTAATAAGGAGAGAAAAGAAAGGTTACTTAATTCTGTCACAGATGCTATAAGGCGATCGCTCAACCCCGAAGAAATTTTGCAAGTAGCGGTGGATAAGTTGGGGGAAGGTTTGGGGGTTTGTCGTTGTCTAGTTTATCGTTGTCAGGAAGATGATCGAAATGCAGAAATTAACCATGAGTTTTTAAATCAAGGTATTGAGTCTATTAAGGGTAATAGTTGGCCTTTACAACAAAATCCTTTATTTAAGGAAATTTTGAATCTTCGAGAATCTATTAGTATTGATGATGTTACTGTTGATCCTCGAACTCAATCAAAAGCTCCTGTCTTACAAAAGTTAATTACCAGTTGTTCAATCATTTCTTGGCTAATGGTGCCTATTTTTTATCAAGGTAGGTTGTTGGGGGTGATGGAGTTACACCATTGTAAAGATGCTCCTATTAATTGGAAACCAGAAGATATTGCTTTGGTAAATGCGATCGCAACTCAAGTAGCAGTAGCCTTAATTCAAGCAGAATCCTACACTAATTTAGAAGACTTAAACGAACAATTAGAAGCATTAGATCGCACCCGCTCAAACCTAGTTGCCATTACAGGGCATGAATTACGTACCCCCCTATCCACCATCCAAATTTGTCTTGAGAGTTTGGCAAATGAGCCAGATATGCCCGATGATTTAAAACAAATTATGCTAAGTACCGCCTTACAAGATGCCGAAAGGATGCGTAAATTAGTCCAGGACTTTTTGACCCTTTCTCAACTCGAAAGCGGTAGAGTTGAATGGAATCCTGAACCTCTATCCCTAGAGGAGTGTATTGAATTATCCATATCCCATATTCGTTCCCGTCAAGATCAAC
>PXEJ01000160.1 GCA_003566215.1 Cyanobacteria bacterium T3Sed10_376R1m
ATTGATCTAACTGTAACTTTTTCAAAATCTTCTTAGTAGAAACCACATGATTATTCAAACCCAAACTTTTAGGAGGAATACCCAAAGCCAAACCGATTAATTGAGGTAAATGTAACACAGGAATATCTAACTTTTCCTTCACCACCTTTGCCACCTCTGGCTGTCGAGAATCAAGATTAAGATGACACAAAGGACAAGGAGTAACAATGCAATCAGCACCCTTATCAATAGCATCCAATAAATTATTCCCCGCCATCATAAAAGACTGTTCCGTAGCATAACTCGATAAAGGCCAACCACAACATTTTATCCTACCATCATAGTAAATCGGAATAGCCCCCAAAGCCTGAAAAACATCTTCCATAGATTGAGGATTAAATGGATTATCAAACGGTAGATTTTTTTGCACCCTTAATAAATAGCAACCATAAAAAGAAGCACACTTCAAACCAGTCAAAGACTTAGTTACTTTTGCCTTCAAACCATCTAAACCATAATCACTAACTAAAGCCCATAACAAATGTTTTACCTCCGTTGTGCCTTGATAGGGAGAACAGTTTTCCTTAATTAAAAAACTATTAACTTGATCAAAATAATCATGATTGCTTTGTTTTGCATTCTTCAATCTTTCATCCACATGACCAATCACCCCCTGACAGGTACTACAGTGAGTTAACAACGGCAAATTTAAAGACTCTGCCAAAGCTATATTACGAGCATTTACAGTGTCCTCCAATAATTGTGAATCCTCTTTAAAAGTACCAGAGCCACAACAAGAAGCCTTTTTCAACTCTACTAACTCTATCCCTAAAACCTTACTAATAGCTTTAGTCGAAGTATCTAATTCTTTACACGCACCTTGAGCGACACAACCGGGGAAGTAAGCATAACGAAGCATGATAAGCAAATATGGTAATGGTTAATTGTTTCATTTCCCATTATCACCTTGATTTTTTAATTCTAGAACCTATTCTGTAGCATTTCTTTATATTTAAAAATTTAGATAAAAATTTTCTTAAATAATTATCAATTAATTAATTCACTGTCCATTTATCTAAAATATCCTTAAATAATAATTCATCAACCCAAGTTTTAACTACCACAGTTAAAGGTAACGCCAATAATAAACCGATAACACCAAAAGATTGAGCAAAAAATATTTGAGCAAAAAGAGTTACTGCAGGTAATAAAGATACTTTTTCTGCCATGATTTTCGGAGTTAACCAGTAACTTTCGATAGTTTGAATAATAAAATACCAAATTAAAATTGCTATTATTTTCCACGGTGAATCTAAGAGGGCAATTGTCAGAGGAAAAATAACACTAATAGTAGGTCCAATATTAGGAATAAAATTTAATAAACCAGCTAACAAAGCATGAACTAAAACTAATTTTACCTGAAAAATTAAAAGTCCTATACCACTTAAACTACCAATAAAAAAACAGTTAATTAAAATACCACTAAGCCAACTAACGATCGCAACTTCGCTCTTATCAAATATTTCAGAAGCACGACGACGATAAAAAGAAGGAAATAATTTGATTAAGTAATGACGATATTGAAGAGGATTCAACAAAAAAATAATAGTTAAAAATATCACAAAAGCAGTTTGTAATCCTACTGTGAACACATTAGAAAAAACCACTAAAAAATTATTAATAATATCACTACTCAAACTTGAATAACTACTTATTATCTCATTTAAACTTGGAATAATTCCAGCATCTTGAAAATACTCTGAGTAAATATTTTCCAAAACAGGATTAACTTCCTCCCAAACACGGGGTAAAGTCTCAATCAATAGTTCAAACTGCTCCACAAAAGGAGGTAAAATCAAAATAAAAAGAATATTAACAAAAATTAAGCTAAATACAGATAAAAACAAAGTCGCATATTTACGACTAACATTAAACCCTATTAAAATTCTTACCAAGCGATTAAAAGCAACAGCAAAAATCATCGCCATAAAAATTAACAATAGTAACTGTCGTATCTCCCACATTACATAGAGAGAAATCAAAAACACTAAAAATCCAACAGATTGCCCAAAATTCATGTTAATTATTTGCTTAATTAATAATTGATAAATAATCTTTTTTTAACGATTCATGAGAAATTAAGATGGATAACCCTATCAAAATATTACTCAAATTAATTACCATAGATAAAATTGTTTAATTCGTAATTGTTATAATAATATGACTTTAAACCTTAAAAAGAATAATCAATCAAATGGATCAAAAATCGAAAACAACTTTACCCATTCAAATCGGTATCAGCTTGTTAACCCCTCCAATTTTAGTAGGATTAACAATAGCAAGAGAAATAAGTGACATGATGACAAATATGGGGGTAGCTAGTGAAGAAATTTTTAGAGGACAACATTTACCTATTCTCAAAACGAATAATAGTAACGATCAACCGAAAATGTGATAAGTTTTGTTGAAGACTATTTTTCTATTCCCACAGTCACTTAACTCAATGACACAGAAAAATTCCTCCCAATCATTATCTATCACCTATTATATTTCTCCCACTAACAAAATTCATAGCAGTAAATGTCGTTATTGTAAATCTGGAGAACCCGGGTGGCAAAAAGCTGACTCCTTTCTCGCTGCCGTTGATACAGGAGCACAACCTTGTCGTGTTTGCTGTCCCCCCACCGAAGAACTTACTGTGTTAAAACAGATACCAAAATCTGATTTGACTAATTGCGAAACCGAAGACTTAAAAGTCAACAATAATAAAAAAAATAGCAGTATTATTGATAATCAAGCTCAAGCTAATAAATCAGAAAGCTCTAATAATGAACAAATAAAAGATAAAAAAACAAAGAATAAGGTAGTCAAGAAAAAAGAAACAAAACCAAAAGAAGAAAAGAAACGTTATAAAATTTTAGCAGGAAATGGATGTCACCAAGCAATAGCTGAAATTCAAGGAATTTTAGTTCCCCCGGCAAATGAAAATTCTTCCCATGTCCTTATCCTTCCAGACGGCTCTACATTGGATGCTATTTTTAAAAATGCTCGTCTAAAATGGTTAGCTTACAATCAAGAAAGTATTTTAGGTTCTCATTGGTTTAGGGGTTATCCTAAAATGAAAGATAATAAATTGGTTGCTTTTCAAATCATTAGTTGGGATGGAGGGATGCCCACCAATGAAAAAGGTTGGGAGACTTGGGAGTTTATTGGTGTCTGGACACTACAAAAGACATTAACCGTACAACGCTCAATGGCTATGGATGATGTACGTAAATCGGCAAAAGAAACTGGTTTTATCAAAAAGTTTAAATATACTTTTACTAACACCCATGATTTCTTGAAAAGCAAGAAGTTATGGAGTGGTTATGTCTATAAAATTCTTTGTCGTCGTGAAGGTAATACTTTAAAAATACAAAAAGTTATTCCTTACGCTTGTCCTCGTCTAAAACCCTTGCCAAGAGGTAGTAAATTTAACCCTACTACAAAATCTTAAAGGTCTCTCAATCTTAAAATAACTATATCCCTTTGAAGAGTCTTAAGGAAAATTTTGATTTTGAGAATTTTTTGGCAGTCAAAAAAGGAAATCGATTATCAGTTATACCCGTTTCAGAAACTGTGGCAAGGACAATAGTTAAATAGATTGAGTTTTAAGAAAAAAATTCTTGAGCAATCTTTAATGGTTTATTTAAAAAAATAATTGCATATTTATTGCAATAAAGAAAGAGTTTTGTTATAAATGTATTAAGTAATAATGTTTTTTGTTTGAACAGAGAATATTACTTATATATAATCTTTGTGAGCAATCAATGACACTATATTAAATCTTTCAGATAAAATCTATGACCGTTGATATTGAAATCAACTCAGTTAAACCTTTAGTTTCAACCAGTGGTTTGTTGAAAAATAGTAACAATAAACTTACCCAATTAATAATAGTTATTATTTGTATTGCCTTACTAATAACTTTTTTTATATCTCTTTCCCTCGGTTCAGTTTCTCTTACGTTTACGGAAATTTATCAAGCCCTAAGCCATGAGGGGGCGCAAATTAATCAGGTAATTATTTGGGATCTAAGATTACCTCGTATATTGGCTGCTTTTGTGGTGGGGGGGGCTTTAGGTACTTCTGGGGCGTTGTTACAAGGAATGTTACGTAATGCTTTGGCAACTCCTTTTTTACTGGGAATTTCCGCAGGGGCGGGGTTAGTAGTAGTGGTGTTAATCACCCTCAATGTTTTTCTATACATGATTCCCCTTGCTTCTTGGTTAGGGGCGGTGTTGACCACTGCTTTGGTTTATTCCTTGGCAAGGACGGGAAATGGTATCGGCGTAGAGCGTTTAATTTTGGGAGGAGTGGCGGTTTCGTCTCTGTTTGGGGCGATACAAACTACTTTGCTTTTGCTCTCGGATGATGGCAGAATTCAACGGGCGCTTAATTGGATTGTGGGGAGTCTTAATGGTCGTGGTTGGGTGGAGTTACGCCTTGCTAGTCCTTACATTATAGTGGCGATCGCCTTTGCTTGTTTATTAGCCCGTTTTGTCAATGTCCTTAACCTCGGTGATGATTTGGCGGTGGGTTTGGGCATTCCCCTAGGGCGATCACGCTTACTCATCGGTGGCACCGCAACCCTATTGGCAGCAGGGGCTGTAAGCATTGCAGGACTAATCGGCTTTGTGGGTTTACTTGTACCCCATACCATGCGCTTTTTATTCAAAAGTAATGATTATCGTCTTTTAATACCTATGTCTGCATTAGGGGGGGCGATGGTGTTGTCTTGGGCGGATTTACTTTCTCGCATCGGTGCGGTGGAGTTGCCCGTGGGCGCTGTTACTGCCCTCATAGGTTCGCCCCTTTTTGTTTGGTTATTGTATAAACGCTCTTTTTAAGATAATTTACTATGCCTCTAAATACTTATAACCTATATGGTGGTTACGGTAAAAGTGCCATTATCAAATCCGTTGATTTCGATTTAGAAAGGGGAGAGTGGCTTAG
>PXEJ01000135.1 GCA_003566215.1 Cyanobacteria bacterium T3Sed10_376R1m
GAGCCGCCTGTGTGGACTATTGTCGTCAAAAACTGCAAAAAAAAGCTAGTGCCAGAGCAATTTTGTGTAATGCAGGTCAAGCTAATGCGGCTACGGGGGAACAGGGATGGCAAGATGCGATCGCATCTGCTACCGCCCTAAGTGAACAATTAAATATCCCCCCTGAATCCATTCTATTAGCCTCCACAGGAGTAATTGGTCGAAGAATCAAAATGGATGTCATGATTGAAGCCATGCCCCGCCTAGTGGCTGAACTGTCCGAAAACGGAGGGGAAAGTGCAGCAAAAGCGATCGTTACCACTGACTTAGTTACCAAGTCTATCGCCCTAGAAACCACTATCGATGGGCGCCCAGTTCGTATTGGGGGGATTTCTAAAGGCTCTGGGATGATTCACCCCAACATGGCCACTATGCTCGGATTTATCACCTGTGATGCTGCCGTTTCCACCAACCTATGGCAACAAATGCTCAAACGAGCCGCCGACAAAAGTTTTAACAAAATTACCGTTGACGGTGACACTAGCACCAACGATAGTTTAATAGCCCTTGCCAATGGACAATCTCGGACCCCCGCCATTACCTCCATGGACGAAAATGGGCAGAAATTAGAGGCTATGCTAACCGCCGTCTGCCAACATCTTGCTAAAGCAATTGCTCGGGATGGAGAAGGGGCAACCTGTTTAATAGAAGTGCAAGTAGAAGGGGCTACGGATGATTCTAGTGCCTGTAAAATAGCTAAAACCATTGTAGGTTCATCCCTTGTTAAGTCCGCCATATTTGGACGAGATCCTAACTGGGGAAGAATTGCCGCCGCCGCTGGACGGGCAGGGGTACAATTTAACCAAGATAATTTAAAAATTAAGTTAGGAGATTATCTGTTGATGGAGTTTGGACAACCCCTAGAATTTGATCGACCTGGAGCAAGTAACTACCTTAAACAAGCAGCCTCTGGGGAATACATGAAAACGGATACTGTTCTCATTTCTGTATGTGTAGGCTCGGGTTCAGGAAAAGGTATTGCTTGGGGTTGTGATCTTAGCTATGATTACGTCAAGATTAATGCTGAATACACAACTTAGGATAAGAACAATCTATAGGTACGGAGAGAGAGGGATTTGAACCCTCGAAGGCTTTTACACCTTAATAGTTTTCGAGACTACCGCATTCAACCACTCTGCCATCTCTCCTTGAAAAATTATCTTATCTCGAATCTTCGCACTATCAAACTAATGGTAATAGGTAGATTCTTTTTTCCCTAAAAGAATAATTTTTAAGAGCAAAGCTACTTGTCTAGTTTTACTCCCTGTTAGTGTAACTGTCAAGACTCTCCTAAAATTAACTTAAGTTTTTGTCTTTTTTTGATAGCTAAATCAGTTTGATTGGCGCATTAACCATTGTAACATACATGGCATTAGCTTTCATCTTCTGGAAAATAATTAGGGTCTGCTGAATAAATCAAAAACTAAAAATATCAAGGGTTTAGGCATATTACAAGTATCAAAAAAATACATAAAAGTAACCTTTGTCTTACAAAAAAATAGTTGAAAGTACAAAATTATAGATACTACACCTAGAGAATAAAACCTCATAATTGTCAATTGTCAATTCTCCTCACCATGACACTTTTTCAATACCCCCTAATTATTAACAGTGTTGATTAGATGATTGGGTTAGGGTGAAAAAATATTAAATTCCTTCTCTTTGATAAGAATAAAATCCTTTTTCTGGTTGCCATTGAATTACCGCACTATCAATGATTGAAAAGACGTTTATTTTTTTCTCTTCTAAAGTTTTTTGTACCATTGGACTTACAAATTCATAGAAAATCACTGTGTTTGGTTTTAGCTTTTCTATGTTTGATATATCTATATTTTCCCCTGACCAAATTAAGGTATCAATAGTTATATTTGATGGTAATGTAACATTTTTATTTGTGTTTATTAGTAACCATGATTTATTTTCTATTTGCCATTGAATAATGCTGGAATTATCTTGGGCAATTTTCATGAATTTACTATTAATATTTTCATTCTTTTCTTTAATAGTAATTTTTTCTTTTATGTATTGATAATCTTTATTATTGACTGTATTCGTGTCTATGAATATTGAATCAAGTTTGTTGATACCTTGATAGTTAAAGAAATTTTTTAAAACATAATCATAGTTACTTTTATTGGGAATATTAATTAAATAATTTTTTGTTTTATTTTCAATAACAACTAAAGGTTGTTTAGTTCCCTTTATTATAGTTACTTGAGTTGTGTTTATTTTTTGATAACCCAAAGGTATAACAATCAGAGAAAATACGAATAAACTTAACCAAAACCACTTTTTCCGACACCATACATTTTGCCAAATACTAACATAAATTCCGTAAGTAATTAAAACTATTGATAATGATATTTGACCGATGGCGAGGGAAGCAAAAGGGAAATTATTGATAATTTCTACTAATTTAATTAAACTCCAAGAAAAAGGTAGTAAAATAAGTGCGATCGCACTTCCTAGCAAAGGAAAAAATAAACCAATTAAACCAGAAATCATCCCCCCTAAACTAAGAATAAAAACAAAAGGAGTAGCTAAAACATTAGTAAAAATACTATACAAAGGAAGACGATTAAAAACATAACCCTGTAAAGGCAAAATCCAAATTGTGGCGGATAAAGGTACAGCTATAATAGTAGCAATAGTTGGGGGTAAAAAATCTAAACGGGCAATAACACCCGGGAGAGTAACCACTAACCCAAAAGTAGCCAAAAAACTGAATTGAAAACCTAAATCCCATATCCAAAGAGGATTAATTAATAACAAAATTACTGCCGTCAACAGCAACATTGCCAAAACATTAACTCGGTTATCACCAAAGTGTGCCGAATTATCATCCCTAACTAAAGCCACTAAAACTCCTAATCCCATAATAGAAGCACGTAAAACCGAAGGATAAAACCCTGTGAGAGTAACATAAAACAATAAACCAATAACACCAAAAAAAAATTTACTAGAAGCAGAAAACTTTTGGGTTAACCATAAAATCACTCCCAACAACAACGACACATGAAAACCCGAAGCTGCCAAAATATGTGCTAATCCACCATCTCGAAATAAATCCTGAATCTCAAAAGATAAATCAACCCCACGATTACCAATTACCATCGCACTAACTAAAGCACCATCGGGAATATCGAGATAACGTACATGGGTTTTAATAACTCGCCTGCGCAACCAGAATAAAGATTGTTGATAGACATTGCCAAACTTATTTAAACTAACCTTTTCCGCCGTAAAACCTGTCCAAATTCCCTGTCTTGCCAAAAAATTGGCAAAATCGAAACCCCCCGGATGGGTAGCAACAGATGGTTGATACAATCTCCCTCTCAGAGTAACTTCCATGGAGGGAAAAAAATTATTAGTTTCTAGTAATGGTGCCGTTACATATACTTTTCCCGTAACCTCTGTTGTTTCAAGTTGATTAACTTCAATGATAAATCGACTTTTTTGATTACGATTTACTTGTAACGGAGTTAATATTCTTCCCGTGATTTCAACGGTGTCGTTAAAGGTTTGTTCAATGTTTATGAGGTGGTGGCTAATATCAGAAGACTTTGGACTGGGTAATCGCCATTGATAGTAATAATAACTAATGATTAAGATTAATCCTGCAATAATAAACCATTTTTTAGTAATATAAAAACGCCAAGATGAGGGAAAGGCTAGGGCAATAATTACACTAAAAATAGTAACAATAACAATTAATGTAAAATGTCCTAAATTATAATTAAAACCTGTGACAAGTAACCCAAGAATATAAGCTAAAAGAATTAAATAAACTTTGTTATTATTATTGCTAACTAACATTTCTTACTATATTATGCTTTTACTGATAGATGATAATTAATAAACTCGATAAAAACTGTTATCATGATTATCATATTTTCTTTTCTTAGTTAATTTTTATTATTAAAATGTCTATTGTTTCTTCTGATGCTCTAAATTTGTCTATTCCCATCGAAAAAATTACCTACAATGAACAAGGATTAGTACCGGCGATCGCCCAAGACTATTTAGATGGTACTATATTAATGATGGCATGGATGAACGCTGAATCTATCAAAAAAACCTTAGAAACGGGAGAGGCTTGGTATTGGAGTCGTTCTCGTCAAGAGTATTGGCATAAGGGAGCAACTTCTGGGCATATTCAAAAAATTAAAACTATTCGCTACGATTGCGATAGTGATGTATTATTACTAAATATTGATCAAGTGGGAAATGTGGCTTGTCATACCGGAGAAAGAAGTTGTTTCCACCAAATTAATGGTCAAAAAATTGATCCTCCGGGAGATACCCTCACAGAATTATACAAGACTATTTGCGATCGCAGAGACAATCCCACCAAAAACTCTTATACCTGTAGCCTATTTGAAGGAGGAGACAATAAAATCCTTAAAAAAATAGGAGAGGAATCCGCCGAAGTGGTTATGGCTTGTAAGGATAATAACCCAGAGGAAATTGTCGGGGAAGTAAGTGATTTGTTTTACCATGCCCTAGTTGCCCTAGCTTATCATCAAGTTGATTTGAGGGAAGTTTATAAAAAACTACAGCAACGCCGCCAATAAAGTTTTTCCGAGAGATTATCTATGGCGATGGAGGATAACGGCGGTTTCCACATGGGTAGTTTGAGGGAAAAAGTCCGCAGGTTGTACTTTTTCAATACGATAATCACCCTTTTCACAAAGGCTTTTTAAATCTCTGGCAAGGGTAGCTGGATGACAACTAATATAAACTATTTTTGAGGGTTTCATAATCAATAAACTCTCAATTACTTCTGGTTGACAACCCTTTCTCGGAGGATCTAGGATAACAATATCCGCTACTTCGATTAATTCTGGAAAAATAATTTCCGATCGCCCTTGGATAAATTGACTATTATCTATGTTATTAATGATCCCGTTATGTTTAGC
>PXEJ01000078.1 GCA_003566215.1 Cyanobacteria bacterium T3Sed10_376R1m
AGAAAAAGCAAACTCATTGGTTTCAGATTCATCTTCAATGAAAAAATTAAACAACAATAGTTTTATTAGTATTCTTAAAAACATAGATTTTTTAAATTTGTGGTTAGGACAAGTCTTTTCACAATTAGCAGATAAAATATACCTAGTTTTAATGATTGCTATTATTAGTAATGATTTTCATCGAGGAGCTCAAACTATTAGTAGTTGGGTATCTTGGATTATGATTGCTTTTACTATTCCAGCGATTTTATTTGGTTCTTTAGCTGGGGTTTATGTTGACCGTTGGCGAAAAAAATCTGTTTTAGTTATTTCTAATTTGGGTAGGGGAATCTTAGTTTTTGGGATTCCTTTTATTTTGGCTCAAGACAGTTTAGGAAATGGTTGGTTGAATTTACCATTGCAGTTTTGGCTACTACTTCTAATTACTTTTTTTGTGTCCACGTTAACGCAATTTTTTGCTCCTGCGGAACAATCTTCAATACCTTTAATAGTTAAACGTCATAATTTATTAGCGGCAAATTCTCTTTATACAACTACCATGATGGTAATGTTAATTATTGGTTTTGCTATTGGTAATCCTTTGTTAGAGATGGTTAGTGGTTGGGGAGATTATTTTTCTTTTGACTATGGACGAGAATTATTAGTTGGGGGAGGTTATACCATTGCTGGTTTAATATTACTGTTAGTTAACACCAAAGAAAGAGAACAAGATCGACAAACTCAAGAAAATCATGTTTGGCTAGATATTCGGGATGGTTTAATTTATCTTCGTAAAAATAATCGGGTGCGCAATGCTTTGTTTCAGTTAATTATTCTTTTCTCTATTTTTGCGGCTCTTGCTGTATTGGCGGTTAGTTTGGCAGAGAAAATTCCCAATATGGAAGCGGAGGAGTTTGGTTATTTGTTAGCGGCGGCGGGAGTTGGTATTGCGGCTGGGGCTGCTTTTGTAACCCATCAAGGACGATTTATTTCCTATGCTAGACTTAGTTTTTATGGCTCTACGGGAATGGCGATCGCACTTATTGGTTTATCATTTTCAACAGATAGCCTTGCCACTGCCTTGTTAATGACAGCTATAGTGGGAGGTTTTGCTGCCTTAGTAGGTGTACCGATGCAAACCACCATTCAATCAGAAACCCCCCCTGATATGCGCGGGAAAGTATTTGGATTACAAAATAATGCGGTTAATATTGCCTTATCTTTACCCCTAGCCCTAGCTGGAATTGCAGAAACCTTTTTCGGATTACAGGCAGTCTTAGGAATCCTAGCAGTTTTTTCCCTGGGGGGTGGTATTCTTTCTTCTTTTATCACAGACCAACAATAGATAAATTATTAATAATTGAAATCAGGGAACTTAAAAACAATAAAGTTAATCATGGATAATAACAAGGGGTATGAAAAGTTTTATTATGTGCAAATTATCGCTATCGTTAATATTGTGAAAAATTGTACAGACATAAACTAAATCTACCTCTAGAATCCTTTAACTTCTTATTATTATTTTTATAAAGTATGTTTATTAAACTCAATTCTTGGAATAAAATTAAATTATCTACAGGACAAATTCTCTTGATAGTGGGATTAGGCACTTTAGGAGTTGCCACGGGAGTTACCCCCGAGTACGACACCATCTCCAATACTATTAGGGTAAATAATCAAGCCTTTGCTCAAAGTATATCTGATGCTGATTTGATCAGATACGCCCAAGCAGCCATAGAAATTGAACGATTAAGACAACCAACCTTTGCTAATCTAGAGAATATGGTTGGTAAAGATAGAAGCAGTGATATATCTTGTAATCAAGAAAATACTATGAATAAATTACCTAGTAATGCCCGTAGTTTAGTCATGGATTACTGTAGAACATCTGAGGGAATAGTGAAGGAACACGGTTTTAGTATCAATCAATTTAACCAAATTACTCAGCAAGTTAGACAAAGTAGTGATTTAAGAAATAGGCTAAGGGATATTACCCGTCAGTTATAACTTCAGTACCTTTAACCAGGGCATCATCCAAGCCATTGATTATTTAGGGGTTTTCAGCAAACCTTATTTATTATCAATTATTAATAGTGGTTTTAATGGCTTCAATTATTTGATAATTAGCAGGAGGAAAGTCAAAACTAGACAATTCCTCCAACTCTACCCAACGAATTTCTGCACACTCTAGGGTTTGAGGTTCTCCTGAGAGAATATGAGCATAATATACGGTTAAAGTCAGAGAAAATTGGGCATAATCATAGTGAACATCGATTAAATGATTATCCACCTGAATTTCTAATCCTAATTCTTCCTTTATTTCCCTAGTAATACAGGCGATCGCATCTTCCCCCTTTTCAAACTTTCCCCCCGGAAACTCCCATTTATTCGCCATACTGCCCTTATTTAGTCTTTTATCAATGAGAATTTTTTTATTCTCGTCAACAATTACTGCTGTACCTATCTTTGTGTGGGGTAAATTAGACATAGAGGATTACAAATATTAAGATAAAGTAAAAGATAAAGTTAAAATAGCATTTATATTATTTTATATGTTTAATTGGTTTCGTCGCAATAAAGATAAGCAAGATAAAATTGATCAAGAAACTACCGTTACCCCTGAAAAGGCTGAAGTAGAAGAAAATAAAGCCGAAGAAAATCCCCCCACCGATGAACAATATTTAGAATGGGCAAAAACTGCCTTTGCTAATATTCAAAAACAAAAATCTGCCACAGTTGAAGATCAGACAACTAAAACTCAAGAAGATGAGCAACCCTCGGCAGTAGAGGAAAATGAAGAAGTTGAATTGAGCCAAGGGGGGGAAAACATTGAGATAGTATCCGAAACTCCAGAGGAGGAAGAAACAACCCCTGATGTTACTTCCGAGGAACAACCAGCACAAATAGATGAGAATGTTCCTGCTTGGATGCAAAAATCTGATCGCCTTGAAACCCTCAAAGAATCAGCCATTGATACCAATGAAGAATTAGATGAAGACTTTCTTTGGTCAGCCCAAGTTTTAGCTTCTCAGGGTAGAAGTGCTGAAGATGTTAGCCTAGAGGAGTTTGAGTGGCTCAAAAAATTACGACTAGGATTAGGAAAAACTAGACGAAATCTGATTAATCAGCTTAAATCTGTTGTCGGACAAGGTCCCTTGAACAATGATGCGGTAATGGAAATAGAAGCGCTTTTATTGAGTGCGGATGTTGGCATTGAAGCGACAGATTATATTATTAATACTTTACAAGAAAAACTCAAAGAAGAGGCACTACCCCCAGAAGAGGCCATCGCCTATCTCAAGCAGATTTTGCAAACTGTCTTAGACAAACCCCTTGAAAACATAGAAAATAAAGTCTTTGAACCAGAAAAAGGAAAACTAAATATTTGGCTTTTAACTGGGGTGAATGGGGCGGGTAAAACTACTACCATTGGTAAATTAGCCCACCTTGCCAAAAGTTCTGGATACAGTTGTGTTATTGCGGCGGCGGATACCTTTAGGGCGGCGGCAGTAGAACAGGTCAAGGTATGGGGGGAAAGAACAAATACTCCCGTTATCGCTAACGCTAGTAAAAATACTGACCCGGCGGCGGTGGTTTTTGATGGCATTAGTGCTGCGATCGCACGAAACGCCGATTTACTATTAGTAGATACCGCTGGAAGATTGCAAAATAAAAAGAATTTGATGGAAGAATTGGCAAAAATTCGCCGTATCATCGATAAAAAAGCCACCAATGCTCACATTGAATCCCTATTAGTCTTAGATTCTACTTTAGGGCAGAACGGCTTAAGACAAGCTCAAGTATTTTCTGAATCTGCCCAGTTAACGGGGGTGGTACTAACTAAATTAGATGGCACAGCAAAAGGAGGGGTTGCCATTGCCGTTGCCCAACAACTAAACCTCCCCATCCGTTTTATCGGTGCCGGGGAAGGTATAGAAGATTTGAGACCCTTTTCTAGCTTTGAATTTGTTGAGGCTTTGTTATCTCAATAAACCCAAATTTTTAAAAAAACCAGCCGTAGGAATGTAAACCTTTACCGAGAATATTAACCCCTAAATAGCAAATCCAAACCACAAAAAAACCACCAGCCGCAATAATTGCAGGTTTTCTCCCCTGCCATCCTTTGGTAATTCTGGCATGAAGATAGGCGGCAAAAACTAACCATGTAATTAAAGCCCAAGTTTCTTTGGGATCCCAACTCCAATATGAGCCCCAAGCTTCATTCGCCCAAACACCACCAGAAATAATTCCAATCGTTAAAAAAGGAAATCCTAATCCAATGATTCGATAACTCCAGTTATCAATACTTTGTAATAATTTTAATTTTCCTAGTTCAGAAATTTCAGTAGAGGGAGCTAATAATTTTGCTTCATAATAATCTAGCATAATATTATAAAGTGGTAATGAGGAATCGTCTAGAAGTTTTAAGTCAACTTCTCGATATCGTGAAATAACTAAAAATAATATACACAATAATGAACCAATAATTAAAGTACTATAACTTAATAACATCATACTAACATGCATCATTAACCAATTAGATTGCAAAGCCGGAACTAAAGGACTTGATTTTTGCATTTCTGGTGATAATGTTAAATTCGCAAAACCACTTATTAATAATGTTACTGGAATTAAAATAGAACCAATTAACTTACTTTTTGTTTGTTTTTCAATATATAAATAAATGCTTAGTAATAACCACGTTAAAAATAGTAGTGATTCATAAAGATTACTTAAAGGAAAGTAACCAGCTACGATCCAACGAGAACAAAGAATAAAAAATAAAATTAAATTAGCAATAATGGTACTAAAACGACCAAGTTTCGGTAAAAATCCTGATTCAGTAAATAGTGATAAATTAATCCAATATGTTATCATTGCAAATAACAATATTCCAAAAACTATATTTGATGAAAAGTTTTGAATTTCATTCCAATCCATGAAATTTCTCCATTATAATGTTTATACAAATTATCTTC
>PXEJ01000236.1 GCA_003566215.1 Cyanobacteria bacterium T3Sed10_376R1m
ACTTTGACGCCGGCTCGCTAGGCGACTGGGGCGACCTTCTCCGCGAGGTAGTCGGCGACGTCGGCATGTTTGTTGGTCGTGGTGCTGGCCGTGTGCCGGTGCCTCGTCCGGGCCTGCCCGCGCTGCCGTCCGGTGCGCGCCCGGCGCTGCCGTCTGGAGCGCGTCCGGCGCTGCCGGGGCCTAGCGGCGGCGGCGGTTTGGTGCCTGTGCCGCGAGGCGGAGTCCCGCGCCCGCCGGGTGGTTGGGGCGCCGGCAACAATATTCGTCCCGGACAGCAGATATTCCTTAACTAGGACTAGACGTGAACCTACAAGAACTTGCCGACCGCGCAAGGTCACTATCTGGTATCAGGCTCCAGTCCGTCCGCTCCGACGAACAGGTCGAGCAGGTCGTCAACGAGTCGTATCAGGAGATTCTAGGCCTTCAGCCGTGGCCGTTTCTGCGCGGAGAAGCGACCGTTTCGCTCCCCGCTAGCGAACCTATTTTTGTGCTGCCCCAAGAGTTCCGCACGCTCACCTCTGTCCTGCTCACGATGGGCTCGGACACGGTCCGCTTGAAGCAGACAACCGTCGATGCTCTGGACGAGTACGAGCAGGACTCGGGAGAGCCTGCCTACTATGCGCGGGTCACGGACCGGCAGATTCGCGTGTGGCCCCCACCGCGGCAAGAGGCCAGCGTCGAGGTCAAGGGCCAGTTGGAGTACGACCTGCTCAAGGGCTCGGCCGTGCCGGTCTTCGCCGAGCAGTTCCATCCGGTGCTGGCCTACCGTGCCGCAACGCGGATGCTGGTCGAAGAGGGCGACGACTCGGGCCGGTCCGAATCGTACCAGTTGGAAGCGTCCGGGTATTTGCAGCGCATGGAAAAGTACTATCTGGCGTCGGGCGACATCGGCCTGATTCGTATTGGTTCGAGCCGGAGGGGCCGTCTTGCCCGTCGTTACTGAGTACTTAGACGATTTTTCTGGCGGAGAACAGGACAATATTTCCTCGCTAGAGTTCGACGAAAACCAGTGGATGGACCTCGTCGGATTTGTTTTTGACAACCAAAAGCGCTTGCGTTCGCAGTGGCGCGGCGCCGAGTGGTCGGCCGAAATCGCCGAAGACCTGTCCGAGGAGTCGTCATGAGTTTCCGGGTAGGCGTTAACGACATTGCCACCTCGTGCGAGTTCATTTTTGCGCTGTCACAGACCGACGGGTGGATTTTTACGGACACTCCCGCCACGGTAGAACAGCCCGATTTTCGCGCTATCGAGGGGCTACCGGCGGGCAACACCAACCAGCGTTTCGCCGGGCGTGCGCCGCTGCTGGTGGACAATGTTTGGACGAACGCCGGGCTTTTTAACAGTGTCGACGCGCCGACAGACGCGTTTGCCGTGTATCGCGACCCGGACACTGACCTGCCGGTGACAAAGACGTGGTCGAACCGTTACCCGACGGACGTTGAGGACGGCACGCCCGACTCTATGCCTCGCGCCAACGTGGTCGCATCGTGGGGAGACTTTCTTTTTCTGGGTGATATCGAGTACCGGTTGGACCCCGAAGAGGATTTTTCTCCGTCGAACCGGGGACGTTTTCCGCACGGAATTTGGCGTTCAGTCGCTAGCACGTCGGACCGGTGGAGTCCCGACGACGTGTTTTTTGTGAGCCAGCGGCTAGAAGAGAACGCGGTGCTCGGCATGTTTCCTATTGACCGGGGTCTGGTGGTGGTTACGCAGTCGACGGTGGCGTTGCTGCGGGGAACGCCGGACGATTTTTCTTTTGAGGAGTTGCGTGCCGGAATTTCTCCCGCCTCAAGAAACGAGGTGTGCTACTGGCCTTACGCAGGTCTCGTGGTGTGGATGGACCGGTTTGGGCGCCTGTGGGCGACAAACGGCGAGGTGGTTTCTCGTTTGGACGAGGGTATTACGGTTGAGCGCACGGGGCCGGGGGCGCTGGTGGCGGTCGACCAGTACCTGTTTGTTTCGGGGCGCGTAGATGTTCGCGTGTTCAACTCGTTCGGTGAGGAGGGAGCGTGGACGACGCTGATTACGCCGACCGGATGGAGCAAGGCTATTTTTTGTCGCGCGACCGTTTTGGCTGTTGGGGCTGACCAAGAGACCGGGGGAACATTTACCCTAGACGACGAGGTGTTTGGCCTGCTGGACGAAAATACTTTGTTTGGCACGGTTGACGCCATTCAGGTGTTTCCTTTGTTTGACGAAGAGCGCGGAACGTTTAACGGCCGGCCTATCCGTCCGGTTATTCGTTCCCGCCCGTTGCCGGGCGCTTCGGACCGCACGGTGTTCTGGCATCGGTTTGGGGTGCGGGCGGCGGGTACGGGGCGCGTTCGGTCGGCTGCATCGTATGGGACGGCTGATTTGTCTGAGCGGGGTTACCGCGAGCGTCCGAACGGCCGGTTGTCGGACCGTAAGGACTGGACGTTTCCGGCGCATGGGCCGTCGGTGGAGGCGGTGTTTGAGTTTGAGTTTGAGGGGGATGTGTCGCCGGAGCATATGACGCTGGCGGCGCATCGGGGGCGGTCGGAGCGATGAATCGGCTGCCGGGGCCGGCGACTCCGAACGCTAAGGACCTTGAGGCGGAGGTCCGTTTGTTGCGCCGCCGGGTGCGAAAGTTAGAAAACGGTAGCGAAGTTTCCCCGGGCTCTGTAACGATGTTCGCGGGAACTACGGCTCCTGATTCTTGGCTGTTCTGTGACGGCTCTGCTGTGCAGCGCAGCGAGTACCCAGCACTTTTTGAAGCCATTGGGGTTTCTTACGGCTCAGGCGATGGGTCAACAACCTTTAATCTTCCGGACCTACAGCAGCGTTTTCCTAAGGGGGCTAGCACTCCGTCGAGCGTGGGACAGACGGGTGGGTCTGAGACTCATGGGCATACGGTAACTGTTGTTGAGGCGGACAATTCGCATACGCACGAATTTGAGGTAAACGAAAACGGAAATACAGATAATGCCGGTTCGCACTCGCATTCCGTTTCCGTAAGCAGCGATGGCGCAGGTTCTACGACAAACAGTGGATTTCATAACCACGATTCTACGGTAAACTCTGGAGGAAGCGGAAATACCGGAAGCCCTAGTTCGGCTTTTGGTAGAGAGTTTGGAAGCGGAAGCGTTGCTTCTTCATTTCACACTCACAGCATTCCTTCTCATTCGCATACAATGTCTAATCCTTCTAATGGGCTGCATAGCCATAGCGTTTTTAATCACACGCACGGGGCTAGTTCCGGCACAAACGGCAACCACGGCCACAGTTTTAATGTCAACCACGGAGGGACTACCGACACTTCGTCTACTCTTACTCACACTCATACTGCTGCGTCTAGCACCGGAGACAATGCCCCCCCGTTCGTTACAATTAACTACATTATTAAGACGTAAGGAATTTTTATGGACATGGAAAACATTGATGCAACAAAGAACGCCCTTCTTTCTCTTGCAGACGGGTACCGCTCTCAGATTGCTTTTATTGAAACGGAGCAGACCGTAAACGAGCGCGCCCTTGAGGGCTTCGACGAGGAGACCCGCGAGCGTATTGAGCGCGAGGTTGAGTTTAAGTCGCAGGATTTGGCGTTTTACAAGCGCAGGCTCGAGATTGTCCATGGTCTTCTGGCTGAGTTTGCGGAGTAGGCCACGGACGGTTCTATCTGTAGAGGAATAAGGAGTTGCCCGTGAGTACGTTTGCTGACTATTCTGGTTCTGACTACGATGTCAGGATGACGCAGGGCGACACCTTTATTGAAAGCATCCTTTTCGAGGATGGCGAGAGCGAGGCTATCGACCTCAGCGGCTACGCTTTTTCCTCACAGATTCGCAGAACTGCCGACAATGGGCTTGTCGCGGACTTTACTATTGTCATTGATGGTGAGACTGCAACGGTTATTCGGTCGCTTGCGCCCGAGATTACTGCCGAACTTGAGGGCGTTTACGTTCACGACCTCCAGTGGACCGACCCGGATGGGAACATTCGTACGCTTTTTACTGGGGATTTTGAGATTGAGCCCGAGGTGACGCGATGAGTATCTCCGCAAACGTGCGCCAGCCGCGCACTATCGTTGTCAAGGTGCCCGGTCCTAAGGGTTTCAAGGGTGACACGGGCACGTCCGAGTTGGGCACGGTCACTGTCCTTTCCCCCGATGCGAGCCCGACGGTCACGCAGGCGGGTACGCCCGAGAATGCGGTATACGATTTTGGTTTGCCGCGGGCGCCGGAAGTCACGCTCGGGACCGTCACCTCGGTTAACCCTGATGTCGCGCCAGACGCGCAGTTCACGGTGACGGGAGGCGATGTCGAGGTCGACTTCGACCTGCCGCGTGCGGCAGACGTTAGCGTCGGTACGGTCAGCCTTGTCGACAATGGTGTAGACCCGGACGTTTCGAACTCGGGGACCGATGGCGATGTAGTGCTTGACTTCGACCTGCCGAAGTCGAAGACCCTCGACCTCGGAACTGTTACCGTTGTCGATGCGGACCAGAATCCTTCAATTACAGATTCGGGCGACACGAACGGCGCGGTGTTCGATTTCAATCTTCCGCAGTCCAAGGGGCTGACGCTTGGGACGGTCAGTACGGCCAACCCCAATGTCGCGCCGAGCATTACGGATTCCGGAGATGTGAACGGAGCGGTGTTTGACTTTAGCCTTCCGCGTGCAGCAGAGTTTGGCGTAGACCCGGTCAACGTAGTGAACCCGGACCAGTCCCCCTCGGTTATTATGACTGCCGACGATGGGGATTACGACCTCGAGTTCAGCCTGCCACGCGCAGCGGACGTGAGCGTGGGTACGGTCAGCACGGTGAACCCGGATGTCGCGCCGGACGTGACGAACTCTGGCGTAGACGGCGATGTGGTTCTGGACTTTGACCTGCCGCGCGCTCCGACTTTCGCGGTAGGCGCAGTCGCAGCAGGTGTTGATTC
>PXEJ01000058.1 GCA_003566215.1 Cyanobacteria bacterium T3Sed10_376R1m
CCAGTCTGCTATATTTGTTCATAGAGAGAAGATTTTATTTTTGCTTATTTATATTTTCTCTCTATTTTTCTTTTATGTCTTGTCCTTCCTTGCTCCACTTTCCATTTAGTCTAAACTACAGTAATAAGAAAAGAAATACAATCAACTAATCCCCAATCCTTATCCTGATAACTTTTATACAACTCAAATGCCCTAATAAATAAATTGTTATTCAAAGAGATAACTGTCACATTATCATCCTTTAAAAAATAATCGATTATGACAGAACCTTCAGACTTATAACGACGAGATAAAGCATTACCAATTTCCAATAAAATAGGCTCAGAAATTACTAACGGATAACCCTCATAGACATCTGCTAATTTTAAAGCTAGATCATGATAATTATCCCTTTCATTAATTAACCCAATCACATAAGAAGTATCAACCAAAATCTGATGAAAAACCAATTAGTTTTCTCCGTTTAAATAAAGATCAATATTCTCTGCAAAATCTTCACTAGCTTGTATTTTAATGTTTTTTAGTTTTGATAAAACTCCTTTATTTTGCTTTTGTTTAATACTATTTACTTGATTAATTATTGATAAAGCAATGATTTCTTGTTCTGATTCTGATAAAGATTTAACTTGTTCTAGTGCATTTTCTAATAAATTATTCATAAATTTTAAGTTATTTTTAATTCTGTTAATAAAAGAAGAAAACCCGATCATTCCCCCCTTCCAAAGGGGGGCTAGGGGGGATAAAACCAGACGTTAGTACAACCCACAAACCCACAGAAATAAATATAGAATCCCCCTAAATCCCCCTTAGAAAGGGGGACTTGTTATTTATGATGATCCTGTCTTAGCAAGGGAGATTTTTATTCTTAATAAAATCCTCAATCAGCCGAGAAACACCCTCCAAATTATTAATCACCTCATCATTAGTAAAACGAATAACTGTCAAGCCATAACCCTCTAAAATTTTTGTCCTTGCTTGATCATATTCTATGGCTTCAGGAGTAAAGTGAGAAGCACCATCCACCTCGATAACTAACTTTAACTTAGGACAGTAAAAATCAACAATAAAATGGGCGATCGGTTTTTGTCTCCAAACTTTAAAACCAGCACCACGACAGAAAGCAGGAGTCGAGCGAAAAAAAAGCCATAATTTTTGTTCAGCTACCGTCGGATTCTTCCGCATTTGTTTGGCTTTTTCCACCAATCGAGAATCATAAGGCAAAAAATAACGACCTTCTTTCATATTTCATTCTTACCCATGGTTTAACATTCCCTCTAAAAGCTCCAAATCCGCCATAATTTCCCCCTCCATCACCTTCAGCGCACCTAAAATCACTGTAGGAGACTCATAACTAACCTCCTCATACTCCACCTCCTTATAACGATTGATAGACAAATCATAACCATTTTCCGCTATTTCCTCCCTCGGCACAAAAAAAGCCTTATCCTTGCGGTTATTATCCTTACTTACATCTCGACTATGCCACTTAGTGATAATGTCAGGAATATCATTTTCCTCCATTGGTTGACGCTTATCATCCAAAGATAAACCATCCCCAGACATATCATAAAACCAAACCGCATCAGTGCCACCTACCCCCGTCTTAGTAAACATCAACACCGCCGTAGAAACCCCAGCATAGGGCTTGAAAACCCCTGAAGGCATGGAGATAATCCCATCCAACTTATGACTCTCTACTAGGGTTTTACGGAGGGTTTTATGGGCGTTTGACGAACCAAATAACACCCCGTCAGGTACAATTACCGCCGCTCTTCCCCCCTTCTTCAACAACCGCAAAAACAACGCCCCAAATAATAACTCCGTCTTTTTGGTACTAATTACCTTAGTCAAATCCTTAGCGATGGTATTAGCATCCAAAGATCCCTTAAAAGGAGGATTAGCCAAGATTAAAGTAAAGGCTTCCGATACCTCCGAATGTTCTTGGGCTAAAGAATCCCTTGCCTCAATTTTCGGGTCTTCGATGCCGTGTAGCATCATATTCATACTACCTATGCGCAACATGGTTGCGTCAAAGTCAAAACCGTGAAACATCTCCTCGTTAAAATGCTTACGGTTAACAGGATTATGCAAAATATAATTACCCTCATCATCCTTTTGCTGACGCAGATATTCCGCTACCGCCACCAAAAAGCCCCCCGTACCACAAGCAGGGTCACAAATTACCTCATGGGAAGAAGGACTCATTAATTCCACCATCATCTTGATAATGTGGCGAGGAGTGCGAAACTGTCCATTTGTCCCTGCGGTGGTGAGCTTTGAAAGCATATACTCATACAAATCTCCCTGCAAATCCACATAGGTTTTATCCTGAGACTCATTAGCCTGTTTTGTCAGTAACTCAAGCATCTGGTCAACCTGTTCCACTACATTCGCCAATAAAGCAGGGTTAGCGATTAAAAATACTGCATCTTTCATGTGTTGGGCATAAGCACCCCCTTCCCTACCGATGGTTTTGATAAAAGGAAAAGCTGAATCCCTTACTGTCACTAACATATCTGCAGGGTTTTGATTTTTGAAGGCTGACCAACGACAATGGTTATTTTCTGGGGTAAAGGTGGGATTGTCTAAAGTACCCCCCAAGCGTTTTATCTTCTTCTCTTGGGCTAATTGTAAGTCGTCTAAACGTTTGATAAAAAGTAGATAGGATATTTGCTCTATCACTGAAAGTGGGTTGCTAATACCGTTATTCCAAAACGTTGTCCACAGTTTATCAACTTTAGATTTTAACTCACCTGTAATCATTTATGGGGATACCTTTAGTTTGCTTCTCTTCCCTATTGTCCTTGATTATCAGATAATTATCAATGGGATTTTCCTTTCAAAGAGTGGGTGCAAACACAGGCTTACCTGATGATGTTGTTGGGTTTGAGTCTTAACAGCCATAATTCATGATTTATATATCTATTTTCCCTGATAAATTGAGTCAAAAACAAGACAGGTGGATTAATTTTACCAAGAATTTTAAACCTACGTTTCGTTAATTTTTGATGAGTATTTCTATCTAGTTAGAGTAAAACTCCCACTAAAATCTCTGATTCAATGGTGAGAGTTTTGATTGACACTCACACCATCAAATCAAAGATTGTGATGGGTGATTCTTACATCATTGACACTTAACTAGATTAAGCAAGTTACCTTGACTAATCCCCGTCAGTACGTCTCCGTAAGCAATTTTATTCACGGTATGCCCTACCGCAATTAATCCTCTATTTCTAATTACCTCTGCACTTACCACATCTCTTGGTGCTGCATAACCGCAAAACTGACAATGATGCACTCTTTCCCCTAAATGCTTCTTACCTGTATGATTACCACAGCTAGAGCATTCTTGAGATGTTCCATTTTTGTCCACCTTGAGATAAAACTTGCTCCGTTTCCAGCAGATATAAGGTAATATCTCATTGATAAACTGCCCTATTCCTGAGTCTAAAGATCGTTTTCTGACAATCCCACGACTCCAAGAAATGAAATTAATATCCTCAACGAAGATATTATCAGTTAAATCACAGAGGTAATTAGCTAACTTAAAGTGCCAATCACGGCGAGTGTTAGCTACTTTTTCATGTAATCTAGCTATTTTGTTTTGGAGTTTTAACCAATTATTAGAGCCTTTTACTTTATGTTTTAAGCGTCTTTGTAGCAATTTAAGCTTACTCTGTGCTTTTAACAAAAACTTGGGGGCTTTGATTAATTCTCCCTTATGCGTAGCCACAAATGATTCAATTCCCGCATCAATTCCTAAACTTACTTTTCCTACAGGTGCTGATGGACAAGATTCTTGAGACTGAAAAGCAATCATCAAATAATATCCCGTTGCTTTTTTAACAATACGAGCTTGTTTAGGCTCAAAACCAGTGGGATAATCCCTAGATTGTTTTATCCTTAACCAGCCTAATTGGGGTAGTTTAACCTGACTTTGGGCTAAACAATTTTTCAGCATTGTTGGGAAAACAAAACTTCTCATCTGCTTTTTAAATCTAGGGAATCCGTTGCCTTTAGATTTCATGTCAGAAAAAGCCCTATCTAATGTTTTGAGCGTTTGCTGTAACACTTGAGCATTAACTGATTTTAAGTTTGGATTAGATTGTTTTGCAATGGTTAAATTTTTGGCTTGATAAAAATAATTGGGATATGGTGCATCTGCAGGAATGATGTACTCAGAAACTAAGGAACAACTGTTAACAGATGATTTACGGCTATTTAACCAAGCCTTACGTTCAGACACAGCATAATTATAAACAGACTTGCATACGTCAAAAATATGATTAACTTCTTGAATCTGTTGCCTATTTAACTTTAGCTTGTATTGATACGTCAGAGTAATCATTTTGCTTAACAGCTAATCATTTGTTCTTCTTATCGTATAAATAAATGTATAAAAAGTCCATGACAAGAGAAAAAATATTGTTAGTCAGATTAACAGAGGATGAAAAAGCGAAACTAGCAAATTTTGCAAAATCTAAAAAGGTAAGTATGTCAGAGATAATTCAAGATTATTGTAAGCAGTTACCAGAAGTTGCCGAAAGATAAGGAGTCGCTGTCGCTCGGTTTCGTTGTTGGTTGTCATCCATCACCCGTTAATTTCAATGAGACTTTTTCACCCGTTAAATTTAACGGGTGTCCTCTTTTGACATAAAAAGATAGAGTTTTCTTTTTTAAGGGTTATTTGTGCGATCGCACGATCCAAGAACCGAACCATCATCGCTTCTCTAATGGCAAATATACCACCTAAAATCCAGAATAAACCAAAAGTTCTGAGCAATAAAATTAATAGAGAAATAACCATGAATTTATCAAAAAATATCAATTTTGAATAAACTATTAGTCAGAAGAATCAAAAGGCTGGGTGTCCCCCTGCCAGTTAAAATTACTAATACGTA
>PXEJ01000229.1 GCA_003566215.1 Cyanobacteria bacterium T3Sed10_376R1m
CGTACGCAAGCTGGGCGCCCATCCGGTCGGACGAACCGCTGACCGAACTCACGCTGATCCCCTGCGGCTGCACGAACTTAAGAATCACCGAGTTTCCTCCCTGCGAGTGAGCGGGGTGGGGTGGTCGCCGTTCGCGGTCACCGAAGTGAACTGAAGAAAAAACTCTGTTCCTTCGCCCCTACCGCCAATCATCATCCGTTGTAAACGGCGATGCCGGCAGCCCGTCCTTGTTGTAGAGATTGCAGCCGGACGGATTCATGCTATAGGCATAGCGCACCGCCACGGGCCGGGCAACCTCGGGACTCGACACCACCACCGTCGCGCCTTCGATCCTTGCATCCGCCCAGTGCCATTGGCCGTCCTCGCCCGAAATCGCGAACCGCTGCAGCGTGCCGTCCTTGACTTCCCGCACGGGCTCGCTGCCGCGCTTCTCGCCGACCATCAGCCCCTTGCCGACGTAATCGAAGCGGATGATCGCCTCGGTGCCCCGGACATCCATGCTCTTGTACAGCGGGCCGCTGCAGGTCAAGTCCTCGCCGTATTGGTTCGCCAACGCCCAGAGCGCCAGTCGCTCACCGACATCCTTCTTGTTTTCCGGGTGCACATCGTTCGGATTACCTTCGTCCGCCAGATCAATGGCGACCGCCATGCCGGTGCTCTCGATCGCCATCGCTTCCAATTGTGCCATTCGGAACCGTGCCCACCCGTCGCCGCCTTCGGGGTTCGTGTTCGGTTCCTGGTAGTTGGCGAGCTGGACATAGTAGAACGGAAAGGCGCCCTGCCCCCAGGCGTTGCGCCACCCTTCGATCAACGCCCGCATCTTGCGCGTGTACGAACCGCCCTCGTCGCCGTTGGACTCGCCCTGATACCAGATCGCGCCACGAAGGGCAAAGGGGACCAGAGGGGCGATCATCCCGTTGTAGAGCCCGGTAACCAGGTTCTCTCTCGGTCGTACCCCCATGTTCACCGGAACATTGAGATCCGTGAAATCCTTCCCGTGCGACAGGCTCGTTTTGTAGCGCCACTCGCCCGCCAGGGGGACCGCTTCGTCCTGGCCCCCTTCCGGATAGACGCCAAAGTCCGTTGCGTTCCCCCAGACGCCGCCCTCGCCCCACCCGTTCCACAGGCGAATGGCGATGACGCTTCTCCCCTCCGTGACCCGCTGGCCCGGAACCGTATAGATGCGCGGATCATTATAGAGCATCCCCGCGCCGATCTTCTCACCGTTAAAGAACGTTGTATCGCGATCGTCGAGCATGCCCAGGCTCACCACGAGGTCTTTTCCCGCGAACCCGGCGGGGATATCGACCGTGCGACGGAACCACACCACGCCTATGAAATCTTCCATCCCCTCGATCTTGTCCGTAAACCAACGGCTGGGCACAGGCATCGTCTTCCATTCCGAGTCATCCAGCGCCGGGTCCTTCCATGCGGGCGTCGCGTTGGAACCGGGATCCGTCTTCTCGAACCAGGCGTCCATGGCGTCCGCCAGGCTGAACGTGCCCGCCTTGACCAACCGTGCCCGCTCCAGCACCATGTCCACCAGCGGTTTGCAGCCCTCGACCCCGGCCAGCTCCTCCGCCCGCGTCCACGATTCGATCCGCGTTCCTCCCACGGCCGCAGTGATCAGGCCAATGGGGACCTCCGTACGCTCATGGATCATCCGGCCGAAGAAGTACCCGACGGCCGAGAATGCTTTCGCCGTTTCGGGCGTACACACCTGCCAGCCCCCGGCGCCCTGCATGTCGTCCTGCGGCAGAACTGCCGAATTCTCCGGCACCGCAAAGTGCCGGATGGCGGGATAGTCGGCCGTGGCGTCGAACTCCGCCAGTAGGCCCCTCTGGCCGCGCCGTCCCCCGGCGAGCTCGTAATCCATGTTTGACTGGCCACTGCACAGCCACACGTCTCCGACCAGCACGTTATGGAACACCCGTGTGCCACCCGATGAACAGGTGACCGCCAGCGTTTGCCCGGTCCTGTTCGCCGGCCCGGCCTTCAGGCGCACCATCCATCGTCCGGTCTCGTCCGCCCTGGCCGTCGCCTTCTCCCCGCCAAACTCAACGGTCACCGTCGCGCCGGGATCCGCCCATCCCCAGACCGGCACCGGCTTGTCGCGCTGCAGCACCATGTTGTCCGAGAACAGGGCCGGTAATTTCACCTCCGCCCGTGCCGCGGGAGCGCAGGCCGCGATCCCGGCAACCGTCATCAACAGAATTGTTCGCTTCATGTCCACTCCTTGCATGTAAGATACAAGATCACACACCCTATCTGGTGCCGCAACCGTGGTCCCTCATCCGGCCTTTCCCGTATCCCGACAGACTCGATAGGCTTGCAGCATGGCATCGAGATGCGATTCCGGCAGATCCCCGGGCAGATTGTGTACACCCGCGAAAATGTAGCCTCCGCCCCTACTCATCGTTTCGATGTTTGATCGGACCGTCTGGTAGACGGTGTCGCGATCTGTCGTGATCGGAAGATTCACGGCATCGAACACGCCACCGTAGAAGATGAGCCTGTCGCCAAAGCGCGCCTTCAGCGTTTCCGGTTTCATCTTGTGCGCTGATATCTGCACGGGGTTGTAGACATCCACCCCGCATTCGATCAGGTCATCAAGAATATCCATCATGGCGCCACAACTATGCAGATTGATCTTCATGTCGGTTACCTTGTGCCATTCCGTAAAGAGCCGCTTGTAGTGCGGCTTGTAGATTTGGCGCCAAAGGTCGGGCCCTATCGTGATGCCCCGGGTATCCCCCATGTCGTCGGCGATGCCCAGCATGCAACAGGCGCCGCCGATGGCGTCATTCAGTTGCCGGAGCTGGGATAGCGCCGCATCGACGGCCTTGTCAAGAAACGCGTGGCAGACGTCCGGTTCGGAGACCAAGCGCATCCACCACGACTGCGTTCCACCGGGTCTTAATTGCAGGTCCTGGATCATCTCGCCACAGGCAATGGCATAGTCCGTGTTGTCATGCAGCCATTTGGCATCCTCGGCCAGTCGTTCAAGCAAGGGCTCGGGCAAGTCATGGGACGGATTGAAACTGTCGGGCGAAGGGGTGCTGATGTCAGCGAAGGAAACGCCAATCTGTTGACCGGTCGGTGGGTCAAAATACAGGGCTCCGGGTGGGCACACCCTGTCGCCCCACCACCAGGCACCATCGGCATCCAGCCGGAATTCCCAATCCGTTGCCACCTGCAGGTCGACACCCCACAGGGAGAGCGGCTTCCATTCCCGGACCGCATCCTGTCCCCAGAAGCGCGAGGGGCACATGCGTGATCCAAGCAGGATAATGTCGCCCTCCATGGCCGCCAGCACCGATGGCTCAAAGATCGCGTTGTTCATGAACGTGCAGACGCGATTGGCGGAATCCTCCACGCCAAGCACTCGTTTCAGGCGGTGGTAGGCGAGATTGTGCAGCCCCGCCGTCTCGCAGCCGCCCAGACCGTTGGGAATGCGGTCGACGGTCTGACCGTTGAGGAACCGTTGTACGCGTTCGCGGGATGTCATCGACGCACCTTTTTCATCCAGTCCGGGTTTCTGCTGAAGAGCGTATGGATGCGGGCCATATCAGTTCCCCTTACGGTTGATCCAGTCGGTGCGTATGTAGTGTGGCCGGGGATGCTCCGGCCGCGGTATCACTGAAGTTGTCATGTTCTTCCTTCCCCTATTCGCTATCGCTCTAACCCATCATCGCTTCAATATCGTCTATCTCGCGGACGATGTCCGCCGACAGATGTTCGTAGCCAGTCTCCGTAACGAGGACATCGTCTTCCACGCGGAACCCGATGTTGCGCTCCTCGATGTAGATGCCGACATCGATCGTGAACACCATGCCCGGCGCGATCGGAATCGACGGCTGGGCGCCGACATCGTGCACATCGAGGCCGACATGGTGGGTGCCGCCATGCCAGTGGTGCTTTTTCACATCTTCACCCTCAGCGAGATAGCCGGCACTGGTGAGTTCCTCCCCCACGCGCTTGCGGCAGTGGGCTTCGATGTCCGAAAAGGACACCTTGCCGGGGACCAGCATCGCGATCAACTCCTTGTTGATCTTGAGCGCGATCGCGTAGACTGTCTTCTGCTCCTCGCTGAACCTGCCGTTCGCGGGGAAGGCGCGCGATATGTCGTTCACATACTCGCTCTTCCGCGCGCCAACATCCACGAGTACCAGGTCGCCGTCATGGAGCACGTCGACCGGCTCGTCGTAATGGATGCAGAAGTTGTTGCGGCCCGACGACACGATGTTCTCGAAGGCCGGCTCACGCACGCCCGCATCGGCCAGTACCTTGTTGAACACCGCTTCCAACTGGTACTCGTACATCCCCGGCTTCGCCGCTTTCATCATCGCGTGGATCCCGTCGCGCGTGACGCACATGGCCTCTTTGATATGCGCGATCTCCTCCGGAGTCTTGATCGTGCGGGCGCGCGCGATGGGCAGGTACGCATTCTTGAACGTCAGCGCCGGATAATCCGCCCGGATCGCGTCACCGTGCCGGTTCTGCGGCGCATCCCGTTTGCCCGCGTCAAAATGGTCGAAATCGTACCAGATCGTGTTGACCTTCCCCTTGTGGATGGCGGCCCTCAGCTCCCGTTCGAAAGCGTCCAGATCCTTCGTCTCGTCCACACCGGACATGGCCGCTGCCTCATCCGCCGCCAGCCTGCGTCCCTGCCAGCGTTCCGCCTGCAGGTCTTTCGGCAGAAGGAACAGCGTTTCCGCGACGGCGCCGTCGTTCTTCACCGCGAGCAGTACGCTCTCTTTCTGAAGGATGCCCGCCATGTAATAGAAGTTCCGGTTCGCGAAGAAGCGATAGCTCGCATCGGCCGTCTTCCTCGGCGCGGCGCCAGCGAAGAGGATCAGCGCCTCGCCGTC
>PXEJ01000182.1 GCA_003566215.1 Cyanobacteria bacterium T3Sed10_376R1m
GATAACTAACTCCAAAAACAAATTTTCTATCCAAGTTTGGATTAATTTATTACTATCAGCACTTGTGGGAACAAATTTTATGATTGAACAAGGAAAAAGTTTTTCAATCTCCTTGCTCAACAAACCTTCTTCAGGGAAGAGAAGCACAAATTTTAATAAAAACCAGTTTGACAAGACAAAATGTGTTAGCCAACTTAATGGATACTCTATCTAGATAATGAAGGTAGAGCAACACCATCATCAGATTCCGCCTGATTAGCAAGACGTACAAAAATTACTAAGGGTAAAATTCCCGTCAAAAGTCCCAATAAAACAGGTAAATAAAAACCAGCACCGAGACTCATAACCATAGCAAAAGCAAAGTTACCTAGATAGACTCCCACGGGAATAGTCAAGGATACATTATTAAAATTAACTGGTTTTAAGCGCCAGATGAGGGTAGCCACACTCATAAATACGACCCCTGTACCAAACCAACCCGCAAAATTCTGATAGGGCATTCCAAAAAATGCTCCGGGTTGATCCCATAGCCAAAAGGGCATTGAGGTTTGACTCATTGCTGGATCTAAGACAAAATCCCATGATGTTAATAATAATGAGCCAAATGCGATCGCACCTAAATCTTTAACAAAATTAGGAATAGATAACTTTTCTAAACCAACTCGAGTAATAAGATAACCACTAAAACCCAGATAAAACCAAGAAAGAGGAATCGTAAAAGGTACTAAACCAGAAATCTTATAACCTAATCCCGAAAGATAATGATAATCTCCAAAAGGAAAACCAGTGCTAGTGCCTAACAACTCGCTAGTTAAAGAGATTCCTAAGGCAGGAACCATAAAACCTAGCCAATGCCATACTCCTAATTGACGATAGGCATAAAAAGCAACAGTAGCCCACCCCAAAATCATGTATATCACCCCTCCACCAATCATAGACCAACTAAAAGCTGACTGACCAATGGGAGGCAAACTGGCCACAAACTCAGGATGGGGCAAAACTAACAACAATCCTGCCAACCCAAAAAACATTGCGAATATATGTCCAATAAAAAAATAACCTTCTTTTTCCCTAAAAATCTGTTTAATCAAACTACTCATCTCCTCTTAATTTAATATCGTGTACAAACATTCTCGCTTTCCCTTATGGGGCAAATTTAACTCTATTTTACATTTTACAAATATTTATTAAGAAATATTACATTTTTTCTGATAACTTACAACAAAAGGGCAAATACAAACTATCAAATCATCTCCAAAAGTATTTAGTCGGCACTGTCATTTTATCAGGGCAAACCCCAAACTCAATCCACCTTCATAAAGTTCAGGCTTAATCAATATTTAAAAATTTGTCTCACCGATATTGAATCCCCCGCCCCCCGGAGTCTCAATCACAAACACATCCCCCTCATTCATTCCCACCTGTGCCGTTGCCTCCAAAATCTCAACATTACTATTTTTTCTAATCACGTAATTTTTCCCTGCCATACCATCAGCCCCTCCATTTAAACCCAAAGGAGGCACTAAACGATGACTAGACAAAATTCCTGCACTCATCTGTTCCAAAAAACGGACTTGACGAATTACACCATTACCCCCATGAAACTCACCCTTACCGCCACTACCCTTACGAATGGCAAAACTATCCAAACGTACGGGGAATCGCCACTCCAACACCTCTGGATCCGTTAATCTGGAATTAGTCATGTGGGTTTGTATAGCATCTGTACCATGATGATTGATACCTGCCCCAGAGCCTCCACAAATAGTTTCATAATATTGATATTGGTCATTGCCAAAAATAAAATTATTCATTGTACCTTGAGAATTTGCCATAATTCCTAACGCACCGTAAAGACAGTCAGTAATTTGTTGAGAAGTTTCTACATTACCCGCCACCACTGCACAGGGGTATTGAGGATTGAGAAAACAATCGGGGGGAATAATTATTTCTAAAGGTTTAAGACAACCAGCATTCAAAGGAATATCATCATCGACTAAAGTACGAAAAACATACAACACCACCGCTCGACACACAGACACAGGAGCATTAAAATTATTATTCAAGGGGGTAGATGTCCCTGTAAAATCGATAGTCGCAGTTTGTGTTTCTTGATTGATGGTAATTTTTACCGCAATTTGAGCTCCATTATCCAACTGACTGATAAATTGACCATCTTGAAGGAGTTTAATGGCATTTTTTACACATTCTTCAGCGTTCTCTTGGGCAAAATTCATATAGTTTTTCACCGTATCTAAACCATAGTTATTTGCTAGTTTAGTTAACTCCTGTAGTCCTTTTTCATTGGAAGCAATTTGTGCTTGTAAATCTGCTAAATTTTGCTGATAATTGCGCACAGGATAAGGATGATTTGTTAATAATTCTTCTAACTCTTTTTCCCTCAGTTTACCTTCTGTAACTAAACAAAAGTTATCAATTAAAATTCCTTCTTGATTAATATTATTACTTTGAGGAGGCATTGACCCGGGAGTAATACCTCCTATGTCGCTATGATGCCCCCTTGAAGCCACAAAAAAATCTGGTTTATCAGAGTTAATAAAAATAGGGGTAATAGCTGTTATATCAGGTAAATGTGTTCCTCCATTATAGGGGTTATTACTAATATAAACATCGCCTTTTTTAAGCTGATTATTGTGACTATTAATTAAAGCTTTTACCGTATCACCCATTGAGCCTAAATGTACGGGGATATGGGGAGCGTTGGCGACTAAATCACCATTTTGATCAAAAATAGCACAAGAAAAGTCTAATCTTTCTTTGATGTTGACGGAATAACTTGTCTTTTGCAGTGTTATGCCCATTTGTTCTGCTATAAAACGAAAGAGGTTATTAAATATTTCTAACAAAATTAAACTTCTTTCTTTTCTATTTTTTACCTCCACATTAGGAACTATATTTGCTGTTTCTGTTTCTTTTTGAACGGAGGATGGAGAAGAGTTGTTGTCGGTTAAGATTAAGTTGTTTTGGGAGGTAATTTCTCCTTGCCAACCTAGTTCAATAACATTTGTTCCAGTGGATTCTATTATTAAAGCAGGTCCTATAATTTTTGTCCCTTGGGGTATATTTTCTCGCTCAAAAACTGGGGTATCATACCAATTGTTTTTACTATATAGTTTGATAATTGTAATCGGGGTTAATGGTTGATTATTCTGAGGTTTAATGGTTGGGGGTTTTTCTTGATAGGTAGGGCAAATTAATTCGAGGGTAATTTGTTCAATAATTAGGGGTTTATTTTCTAAGATAAAGCCGTATAGTTTTTGATGAATTTGGTTAAATTGGGTAATTATTGAGGAATAGTTATCATAGTTAATTTCTAAGGTGGAATCTGTACCTTGATATTTTAAGTAGATTTTTTGGTTATAGGTTATTGCTAAATCAAGGATTTGATGATCTTCTGTACTGACATTTATGGGGTAATTAATTTGTTGAGATAAATCTTTTAATGCTTCTTGTTTTAGTTTTTCAAAGGTTTGGTTTAAGGAATTAATTGAGTTTTGATTAAATAATGTTTCTTGGCTTTTTTCTTTGATAATTCTAATATCTGCTAAACCAATGCCATAGGCTGATAAAACTCCTGCTAGGGGATGAATAATAATACTTTTAACCCCTAATGATTCGGCAATTAAACAGGCGTGTTGTCCCCCAGCTCCACCAAAACAGCAGAGGGTATATTCACTTATATCATAGCCTTTTTGTAGGGATACTTTTTTAAGGGCGATCGCCATTTTTTCGATGGCAATAGTCAAAAAACCAGATGCAATTTCTGCGGGAGTAATATTTGAATTTAATTGTTGTTTTAAATCTAAAAATTTACGTTCAACAATGGCTAAATCAAGGAGAGATTTACCATCTTTTCCAAAGATTTGTGGGAAAAATTGTGGTTGTATTTTACCTAACAATAAATTACAGTCTGTTATAGTCAAATCTCCTCCGTTACCGTAACAAGCAGGTCCTGGATTTGCCCCGGCTGATTCTGGGCCTACTCGATAATTTAACCCATCAAAACGACAAATAGAACCCCCTCCGGCGGCTACGGTGTCAATGGCCATCATGGGGGTGCGTAGTCTTACCCCGGCAATTTCTGTGTCAA
Source organism: Cyanobacteria bacterium T3Sed10_376R1m (assembly GCA_003566215.1). Lineage (GTDB taxonomy): Bacteria > Cyanobacteriota > Cyanobacteriia > Cyanobacteriales > Cyanobacteriaceae > Cyanobacterium. The sequence continues at coordinate 4,112 of PXEJ01000182.1, forward strand.
AGTTGCGTTCATATTCCCCGTTAAAATGGGCTACATCGGTAGATGTTCCTCCCATGTCAAAGGTAATAATTTTATTGATACTAGCCTGTTGAGAGGTTTTAACCGCACCGACAATTCCCCCCGCAGGTCCTGAAAGAATGCTATCTTTACCTTGAAACTGACTAGCACTAACTAACCCCCCATTGGATTGCATAAACATTAATTTTGGCAGATAATTCCCTTGATTATTGGTGTGTTGAGAAAGGGTATTTTGGACTTGATCCACGTAGCGCCTTAAAATAGGAGATAAATAGGCATCAACCACGGTGGTATCTCCCCGACTAATTAACTTCATTAAGGGGCTAACTTCATGGGATAAGGATATTTGAGTAAAACCGAGACGATGTGCGATCGCACCTATCTTTTTTTCATGATCTGGGTAACGATAACCGTGTAAAAGAACCACCGCACAACTACGGATTCCTTGATCATAAACCCGTTGTAAATCTTTCGAGACTTTTTCCTCATTAAGGGAGTTTAATTCTTCACCATGAGCCGAATAACGGGCACCAACTTCCACCACGGCATCATATACCATGGTCGGTAAAACAATTTCACGGGCAAAAATATTCGGGCGATGTTGATAACCTATACGCAGAGCATCCCCAAAACCTTCATTAATAACTAAAACAACCCTTTCTCCCTTCCTTTCCAACAGAGCATTAGTTGCCACCGTTGTCCCCATTTTAATAACTTCTATCTTCTCAGTGGGAA
>PXEJ01000032.1 GCA_003566215.1 Cyanobacteria bacterium T3Sed10_376R1m
CCATGGAGTAGCCAAATCTAGTTTATTTCTCGTTTCTGGCTCACTACCTAGCCGTAGTATTCAAGAATTAGAAAAAAGAATCATGAGTACCCGCCTATGGATAGTATTAACCATCGGTAGTTTATCCATCTCTGGCTTTCCACTTTTTTACGGTTTTGCCGCCAAAGCCCTAACCATGAAAAATTTATCAGGTACCCAAGAAATATTAATGAATATTGCAGCGGTTGGTACAGCTATGGTTTATGCTAAGTTTATCTTTCTTCCTAGTGGTGGTACCGACAAAACTAATTCTAGTCTTTGGTGGGGAGTAACTCTCTTAGTCATTGCCATTTTTGCGGGTAATATATTATACCCCTCGGCTTATACAATTCCTAATATATTCAAATCCTTAGGGTTAATTGCCATCGGTTTTTCACTTCATTATTTTGTAATGAAAAAAATCGAAATTACTCTCCCTCGTTACCTAGAAGAATTAGAACAGATTATAGGAGTAATGACATTAATGATAGTATTATTATTTTGGGTAGTAGTAGCATGGTCACCAGCATCATTTTTCGGTTAGTTATTTGGTTTTTGTTAACCGCAGATTTCGGCATTACCAATGTTTTTATTGGTATAATAATAGCCCTTATTTTGCCCCCCTATAATATTTTTAGTAAGAAAAAATCAAAATATGGAGAAGAAAAATTAAAAGATATATTACTAATTTCAAAACATATTCTAATTGCTATTCCCCAAGCCTATAAAGAAGCAATTGAAATGATTATCAATCCCCATAAACACGAAGAAATAGTAGAAGAAGCTGTTAACCCTACACGCTCAAAACTGCTCATCTTTCTTGATACTTTTGTTATTACCTTTACACCAAAAGCTGTAGTGGTTAGATATAATCATCGAGGATGGTATGAAGTTCATTATCTCAGAAGAAACCAGCCATAAGATTTAGAGTTAGCAAATTTATAGTTATTTTGATAAATTATAAAATAATGAATATTATTGTACTATCAATGATTACGGCTCTTTTAATTCCTATGTATCAATCATGGCGTGATGAAAATATATGGCAAAAAATGTTAGCGGTAATTAGTATTTCGACAAAAACAGCCCTTCTTATTTTAGTTATCTCTGTTTTTAGGGATGATTGGATGATGGGAGTTGTGGGGGTGATTATTTTAACAGTTGGGAATGCGGGATTAATGTTATTAGCCCACCTTCTAAAACGCATGGGAGAGATATAGATAATTCGTATAACATAAAAGAGACACTTAATTAATTAATTAATATGAATAGCAATAATTTTACCGATATGATTCAACAGGGTTTCAGAATTGCTGTCGGTGCAACGGCAACGGCGGTAGAAACTTTACAAGATAAAGAAAAAATCAACCAAAAAATTAATGAATTAAATAAGGAATTGCAAGAAAAGTCTCAGGTATGGGCTCAAAAAGGTGCAATTACTGAAGAAGAAGCAAAGAGAATTATTGAACAGTTTTTCAACAAGCAACAAACCTCTAATGATTTTTCCTCGGAAAATGTTTCTAGTCAATCAACCACTACTACCCAAGATATTAGGAATTTAACGGCAGAAATAATTAGTCTGAGGAATGAATTGAATCAAATTAATAACAAATCTTCGGATTAACTGTCACTTGTGATAAGACAATTTCCCCTAATTGCTGGTTAATTTAGAGGAAATTTCCATAAGATACTATGGACAATATAAAGTGTCACGGGTATTTCTTTGGGTTACAGGATTTGTACCTGAAGCCGTGGCACATAAAATATTTTCTACATCAGGGCGCAAAAGCACATCAGTAAAATCTGCACCTTCAATGTTAGCTTTTTCAAATTTGGTATTAGTGGCAAATGCCCCTTCTAAAATGGCGTTGTGTAGGTTTGCCCTTGTTACTCTAGCGGAGTCTAAGACGGCATTGGTTAGGTTTGCTCCTTCTAAATTAGCAGAATCTAGGTTTGCTCCAAAAAAACTTGCTCCTGTTAAGTCGGTGTTACTTAAGTTGCTACTGCGTAGGTTGGTTTTGTTAAAAGTTGAACCGCTTAAATCTTGTCCAGAAAAGTCTGATTCTACTAAATCCATTTTAGTATAGTCTAAGGCCCAAACGGGATTGATTATTGCTATAAATGTTATTAGTAGGGCTAGTGTTAAGTTAATTAGTTTTAAAAGCATAATTATTGATCTATTTTGTTATCTTGTCTTTGATTATCTCAAATTTTGTGGTTGATTTTTTAATACTGAATTGGCAAATAAGGGGCAGAGGGTAAGGATAAAAAACATTCTAATCATTTGCATGGTTAACACTATACTTGAATCTCCTCCCAATTCTAGGGCGGTTGCTGTCATTGTGTTTAATCCTCCGGGAGTTGTACCTAAAAGAGATGTCATGGTGTCAATTTGTGTAAATAAGTGAAATTCATAGCCAATAAAAAAGCAAGTAATGATTAAAATGATGACTAATATTGTTTCGATAAATACGGCTTTTAATAGTTTATTTATGACATTACGATCGCACTTAACCCCTGTAGATAAACCAAGCATAAACAATCCAATTTGTAGTATTATGGGGGAAATCGTTACTGGAAAAATACTAAAAATTATCAAACCACAAAGAAAAGGACTTAAGAATAAACTAGAAGGTATTTTTATTAATTGACCCATTTTAATTCCAATAAAAACTACCGAAAAAACTATGATTAAATTAATAGAAAATGTTAGTACAGAATAGGTGCGATCGTAAAGTAAATTATTAATAGTATTAAGTGTATTATGAGAAAAACAAGTTAAGACACTATCACACCCCATTCCCACAGAATTAATAATGGTAGTGCTAGGGGTATTAAAATAAAATCCCACCACATTAGGCACAATTAACGATACTAATAAAATTCTTACGTATTGTAACACCGTAACTGCGATCGCATTTGCCCCCATCTCCTCACTCATTGCCACCAAACTAGAACTAGCACCCGGAATAGAGCCCAAAAAACTAGACAAACGGTCAATGTTAGCAAATCTATAGATTAAATAACTATTTAAAACACTCAAAATTCCCGTCAAAAAAATACAACCAAGTAAAGGCAAAATATAATCTTGAGTATCAACAAAACTACTCCAAGAAAAACGATTTGCCGTCACTACCGCAATAATTCCTTGGCCAACAACGCCAAAAAAATTAGGCAAAGGTTGCGTATCTTCCCTAACCGTAGAAAAAATAATTGCCACCAACAAAGGAATTAAAAACCATGCAAGAGGAAAATGTAACCAATCAAACAAAATGGAAAAAATCAAGGCAAAGAGTAATAAAGTCCATAAAGAAAAAAAAGATCGATTTTCAAAAATAACGCTATTGGTCATTGCATAGTATCTATAATCTTAGCTAAGTTAATTTTAGGTTAAGAAAGGCTTTTATTGTAATTTAGATCACATACATCAGTATTTAATCATTGACAAAAAAGCCATCAACCATAGACAATTACCTTTGTCTAAACCTTATAAAATAAAAACTCAGATTAATTAATCAATAAAGTTTCTAACAATCAACGGGTACATAAAAAAAATAATTGACCATCATAATCTAAGCCTTTACTAATTCGATAATTATTAACTCTAGGAATTATATAGCGTTTATCATAATTATGAGGTATATCTGTTATTTCCAAGTCCCCTTTATTAAGGGGTATTTAGGGGGATAATTTTGTATTTCATGAGCATAATAATTGCTATAAATAAACTTTAGAAATAGATTATATTGATCAATATTAATTAACCCTTTTAGAATAATCTTAATTACACCATAAATAATATGAATTCTTATTTACAAATACGAGAACAAAAAATAGCCGAAGAAAATCTTTTTTCCTTGTTAGCAGAAAAACAAATGATTTTTTCCCTAGCAAAAGAGCTAATTTTAGATCAAGAAATAAGTTCTATTGAATGTACCCCAGAAGAAAAAGAACAGGCTCAACAAAACTTTTTTTATCAGATACAAATAAATCCAAATAATACAGAAAAATTAGAAAAATGGCTAAAGCAAAACTTTATTACAAAATCACAACTAGAAAAAAGAATATTAAAAGCAGTAAAACTAGATAAATATAAACAAGAAAAATGGGGTTCTCAACTAGAATCTTACTTCTTAAAAAGAAAAAGAGACCTTGACAAAGTTCAATATTCTTTAATTAGAACAAAAAACCCCGGAACAGCCCAAGAATTATACTTTCGGATTCGAGATGATGGTCAAGACTTCGCTCTAATTGCTCAACAATATTCAGAAGGTGCAGAAGCAAAAACTGGAGGATTAATAGGGCCAGTAGAATTAAATATTCCACACCCCCAAATTGCTCAGACACTCATGATAGCACAACCGAAAAAAGTATTACCTCCTACACGTATCGGGGAATGGAATATTATTTTAAGACTAGAGAAATATTTTCCTGCATTACTAGATCAAAATATGAGTAAAAGATTGCTAGATGAATTATTTAATAGTTGGTTACAAGAAACATTAGAAAAAGAAGTATATTTTCATCATGAATATAGCAATACTATATAAATCATGAGAATATGATCCCCCCTACCTTAATAAGGGGGGAACTTAATTTAAAATTCTCACAAATGTTAGGACTTATATCATTTTTTTGACTTAGTAAATAATTTAAATTAATTTAATTTTAATAATGATGAATAATATACGTTTAATGGTAGAAATTTTACTAGCAGTAATATCTTTTCTATTTGCAAAAGTAAATAAGTTTATAATTGGTAATTTGTATTTTATTTATTTAAAATTCAATCAAAAAAAAGCAAATCAATGGAGAGTAATTGATAATGATTTAGTTGC
>PXEJ01000079.1 GCA_003566215.1 Cyanobacteria bacterium T3Sed10_376R1m
CAGGTTCAACTCCTGTACCCTGGATATTCAAGAAAACTATCGAGACAAGTAACTAGGATTTGTACGAATAGAATCTTGAAAAGGACTCTCAACATCTCTAGTACGCACCATGGGAGAACCCTCTTTCAATTGTTTGAAATAATCGCTGATTATTACGTTAAGCAAGAAACCATCCCTAGCAATACTATTTTCGGGATAAGAACCTTCTAGGGCATTACGTAAACCAAGCATAGAGTCTAAGAACCCACTAATAGAAGACTTTTCAAAAAAGTCGCCACCGTGATAGTTAAATACTTGATCGATTAACTCAGGAGTGCTTAAAATGGATTGTTCAACCATTTCTGTATCATTATTTTCTGAGGTCATTAAATTGACATCAGAAGTTTGGGCGGAAGACGGATGGGCAATCACACAAGTAAAAGTAGTAAGTGCCGCAATAGTTAAAAAACGAGAAAATTTTGGGAACATAATTGATTGTTTGCTAAAATCATGTTGCTCTAATTGTAACGAAAACTAGCATTTAATGATTATCGAAAAAAATAACGTATCTTTAAGACAAGAGTTATTGGAAATGTTTGTAAAATTTGCCTATCAAGAAGGAGAGTTTATTTTATCCTCTGGGCAAAAAAGTAATTTTTATCTTAATGGTAAACAAGTTACCCTTCGTGCCGAAGGTGGATTGTTAGTGGGAAAACTAATCTATCAAATGTTATCTAAAGATACCCAAGGGGTTGCTGGACTGACTTTAGGAGCTGATCCGATGGTATCTGCGGTGAGCGTAGTTTCTGCCTACGAAAATAATCCCATTCCAGCTTTAATTATTCGTAAAGAAGCAAAAGGTCATGGTACAAAAGCTTACATTGAAGGGCCTAATTTACCAGAAAATGCTATAGTTACAGTTCTAGAAGATGTTGTCACCACTGGAAAGTCGGCTATGTTGGCGGTGGAGAGATTGAGAGAGGCGGGTTATCAGGTTGATAAAATTATTTCATTGGTTGATCGTCAAGCAGGTGGTGCAGAGTTTTATCAATCTCAGGGTTTGAGTTTTGAAAGTATTTTTACTCTCCCAGAAATTCAACAGCAATATTTACGCAGTTAATAATTAATCATTTTAGATGGGTCATGAAATTATATCTATTTACTAATGCTTATGGAACAGTGCGATCGCATTTATTTTCATCTCATTAAAATATTGACATATAATTTCATATTAGAATATTAATATGTAAAAATAATCATTATTGGCTAAAAAAGGGGGATTATGGGTACTTTTATCGCTCAAGTAAAAGATAAGTCAGGTAATATTCTACAAGAAAGGGTAACGGCAGCTAATGTTGAGGATGCGAGAAGAATCTTAAAAAAAAGATTTGATGCGATCGGTAAAATCAAAAAAGCTAACTTTGAATTTGATGTTGCTGCCATAGAAGCCGCCTTAAGTAACGTAACCATCAAAGATAAAGCAATTTTTTCTCGACAGTTTGCTGTGTTAGTTAACGCAGGAGTTGCCATTGTAAGAACATTAGGAGTTTTAGCTGAACAATCTTCTAATCCAAAGTTCAAGAGAGCTTTAATGGCCATCAATAATGATGTACAACAAGGAACAAACCTCTCTGAAGCCCTAGCAAAGCATCCAGATTGTTTTGATAAACTATATGTCTCCATGGTAGAAGCAGGAGAAATTGGGGGGGTATTAGATGAAGTTATGAATCGATTGGCAAAACTTCTCGAAGATGTGGCAAGGTTACAAAACCAAGTCAAATCAGCAATGGCTTATCCCGTCACCGTAGGACTTTTTGCCGTACTCGCTTTTTTGGGAATGACCATTTTTTTAATTCCCGTTTTTTCAGGAATTTTTGATCAGTTGGGGGCAGAGTTACCGGCTTTAACTCAATTCATGGTTACATTGAGCGGTTTTTTGCGTAGTCCGGCGGCTATTGTACCCGTGTTAGTTATCATCGGTGTTGTTTTTGCTTTTCGTCAATATTATCGCACCCCCGCAGGAAGATTGCAGATAGATATGATTGCCCTTAAAGCTCCTATTTTTGGTGATTTAAATCAAAAAAGTGCGGTGGCTCGTTTTTGTCGAGTTTTTGGGACTCTAACTCGCTCTGGTGTACCTATTCTTCAATGTTTAGAAATTGTCGAAGAAACTATCGGTAATAAGGTTATTGGTAATGCGGTGGGGGCGGCAAAAAAATCAGTTTTAGAAGGGGGTATGCTAAGTTTAGCCATTGAAAAAAGAAATGTTTTTCCTAGTATGGCTATTCAAATGATGAGTATTGGAGAAGAAACTGGGGAGTTAGATGCCATGATGATGAAGGTGGCTGACTTTTACGAGGATGAGGTAGAACAAGCTATTAAGGCTTTGACCAGCGTTATTGAGCCTGTGATGATGGTAGGAATTGCCGGGATGGTGGGTACTATTCTTTTATCTATGTATTTACCTATGTTTTCTATTTTCGACCAAATTCAATAAAATTTCGGGTGTTCAATCTGCCGAAGGTTTATAAAATTATTCCTAAATGTTTTAATAGGGTTAAGCACCTAAGGCAGTACAAAAACCAACTCAAAATGCAAATTTATCCCTACTTCCCTGAATTATTACAACAAACAACTTTTGGGGGAAGTATTAATTATTATTATGTCTATTAAACAATCTGATTATGAAAATGCGTTGGCTGATTATAGTGATAGAGAAAATATTATTTCTTTGTTGAGTCAGTATCGTGAGTATTTGGCGATGATTCCTAGTATGCGTCGTCCTAGTGATAGTTTAATTACTATTCCTCTACCCTTAGCTAAGGTGCGCCATGTAAAATCACATTCTGACCATACTATCGGTTCAATGTCCGTGGATGAAATGGTTTCAATTCCTTGTGAAATTGCCCTGTTGATGTGCGATCCTGAGTGGAAGATTAAAATGGGGGTAGAGATTTTAATTTTTATTCACCGCCCCCAAGAGAATTTTTCTGATTTACTTTTGCGTTGGCGACAGGCTCAAATTTCCCTGGCGAACGAATATGAGTGGATTATGCCTCAAACTGATGATCATATGTTTAGTGATATGGCGGAAAAAATCCATCCTCTTTTTGTTATTTTTCCCCAGACTTCCCCTCGCATTATCAAGGGTTTGAGTGGTTCTTCTTTACCTTTTGTTACTTATAATAGTGTAAGTGCGATCGCACCTGAGTTTGAGCAAAAATTAATTGATAGTACCTCCCTAAATCTGGAATAAATTAATTAGTTGCCAAAATTCATAGCTTGATTAAGGCGATTAAGGGAATGAATATAAGCCCCTGTACGCATAGAAACTTGGTATTTTTGAGCTACTTGCCAAGTTTCCTCAGTTGCTGTTTTCATGCTATGTTCTAAATGTTTTTCAACATCCTCTAATGTCCAGTAAAAACCACTGCGGTTTTGTACCCATTCCAAATAACTAACGGTAACACCTCCTGCGTTAACCAAAATATCTGGAACTACATAAATTTGTTTGTCTTCCAAAATTAAATCTGCAGAAGATGTAATTGGTCCATTAGCTACTTCAAAAATAAATTTAGCCTTAACATGGTCGGCATTTTCTTCCGTAATTTGTTTTTCTAAAGCCGCAGGAATTAATACATCTACATCAAGAGTTAATAAATCTTCGTTACTAATAACTTGGTGATCTACAATGTTGCAGACACTTTTCTTGCAATAAACTCCTTTAATAGCTTTATGGTTATTTTTATACTCACGCACACTAGGAATATCTAACCCTTGCTCGGAATAAATACCTCCTTGGGAATCACTAACTGCCACAACACTATAACCTGCATTAAATAGTAGTTGAGCAATTTCAGCCCCGGCATTACCAAATCCTTGGATAGCAATGGTAGTTTCTGAGGGTTTTTGTTCAAATTTACTCAAAATAGTGTTAATTACATGAAATGCTCCTGTGGCAGTAGCCGTATCTCTGCCTTGACTGCCCCCCATTATTATCGGTTTACCCGTGACAACTCCTAAGCAAATTTCTCTTTTTATTTTGCTATATTCATCTACCATCCACCCCATTACGGTTTCATTGGTATAAACGTCTGGAGCAGGAATATCTTTATTTATACCAATAAAATCTGCGATCGCACTTATATATCCACGACTCAACCTTTCTAGCTCTGTATTAGACAATTCTTTAGGATTAACACAAACACCACCTTTTGCACCGCCAAAAGGAAGATTTAATAAAGCACATTTAAACATCATCCAAAAGGCTAAGGATTGCACTTCATCAAGGGTAACAGAGGGATGATAGCGTACACCGCCTTTACCCGGGCCTCTAGTATCGTCATAGATGACCCTATGTCCTTGAAACACACGGGTCGAACCATTATCCATCTTAACGGGAATAGACACACTCAGACTAGATTTTGGCTGTTTCAATTTTTCTTGGGCAGTGTCAGAGATAGAGACATATTTTAATGCTCTTTCTAAACGCACACTAGCATCAGCAAATAATGAACTTGACATATAATAATTCTTTTTATTGTTCAACTCCCATTAAATCAGATAAGCAGATTATGAAATTTATTTATTCTCGCAAAATTCGTTTCGCCGACACCGACAGTGCAGGGGTTGTTTATTTTTCTCAACTGTTATCCATTTGCCATGAGGCTTATGAGGAATATTTGCTTAGTTTAGATGTCGATTTAAAAGATTTTTTTCGCTCTCAAACCGTGGCAATTCCCATTATTCACGCTGAAATTGATTTTTTAAAGCCTCTTTTTTGCGGTGACACTATCACCGTCAATCTTAGTTTTGTGAATCTTAGCCCCAAGCTCTTTGAAGTTAACTATCATATCGAAAAAGATCAACAAGAA
>PXEJ01000286.1 GCA_003566215.1 Cyanobacteria bacterium T3Sed10_376R1m
CAAGGTAACTTGCTTAATCTAGTTAAGTGTCAATGATGTAAGAATCACCCATCACAATCTTTGATTTGATGGTGTGAGTGTCAAAGTTGACTCGAATCTAAACTTTGAGCTTCATCATTATTGAGGGGAAGATGCAAACCACACTCTTGTTTAAGCCCATGAAAACGAGTATCTCTTTCGTTATTGTCATTTTCACTTAGAGGACGACTTGAGTGCCAGTCTCCCACGGATACATAACCCTTATCGAAGTAAGGATGATAGGGTAGGTCATTATCAGTGAGGTATTGATATATGTCACGGGAATTCCAAGTTAAGATAGGCAAAATTTTGTAATGTTCTCCTTGCTTATTAACTACCTCTAATTGTTGACGAAATTGGGTTTGATTTTGCCTTAATCCTGCTAACCATGCTTTGGCTGATAATTCTTTTAATGCCCTTTGCATGGGCTCTACTTTCCTGATGCGATCGTATAAATTTAAGGACTCTAGATCTTTACTTTGCCAAATTTTTCCATAAAGAGCTTCCATTCTTGCCGGGCTTAAGTTTGATTGATAAACTTTTAAGTTTAGGTTTAGTCTATTGCTTAATTGTTCGGCAAAAATGTAAGTTTCTTTGGGTAAGTAGCCTGTGTCAATCCAAATAACAGGTATTTTTGGCACTACTTGGGTAACAAGGTGCAACATTAATGCAGACTGTATGCCAAAGCTGGTACTCATTACCAAGTTTTCCCCAAATTGTTGACTAGCCCAATCAACGATCGCCCTTGCATTTTGATTAGATAGTTGATTATTGACGGAAACGAGATCTAGGGAATTTCTGGCAGTGGATAATTGATACACAGGCTCTATAAGTAAATATTGTATTTCTTGAAATCTAAAAAAGAAGGATCAGTTAGGATGAATATTATTTTAAGTATTGTTATCTTATCTGTCAACTAAAGAAAATCCCACTGATTGTGGGATAAACATTTTAATAAGCTAGGGTTTCAAGGGTTGAACGCAAATAATCCCTAACCCTTTCATCAATGTTTAAAGCGGTTAACTTTTCTTCTGATTTTTTCTCTTGTTGCCATTGTTCAAAACCAGAACTTTTGGCGATTGCCTGTTTAAGACTATTCCAAATTTCTTGATCCTTTCCCAAACCACTGGAAATAGTTGACATTGCCATAAATATCTCTCTTTGTCGTACAGTTACTTCTATTTATTAATATAGCTTAATAACTACTATCTTGATTGTAACGAATTTGACCATCTTTGGGGAAGATTATCTTCAATCTTTTAACTTATTCAATATTGGAACTTAATGATAAATACTTGCAATAAATAAGAAGATGGGTTAAGCTATATTTAACTCTGATTAACAGGGATTTATTAGAATTATTGCATAGCTTTCAGCAAGGTATTTTCCTTGCTTGATTTTTTTATATTATCTAACTATTGATAAAGATGTTCAAAAATCCAGATATATTGTGGTTAAGTACCAATCCTTATTTAATGCGTTTTAATTTACCTATCATTAAATATTTGTCCCGTGAGGTTTCTATTGGTCAATGGGAATATGAACAAAAACAAGATGAGGGTTGTTCTTTAGATGTTGCGATCGCACTTTTAGATGATTATCTAGGAATGATCAAAAAACCAGTTCATTTAATGGGACATAGTACGGGAGGACTATTAGGATTAATATATACACGCAAATATCCAGAAAAAGTAAAATCATTAACATTGTTGGGAGTGGGAGTTAATCCTGCCATTGATTGGGTTAACTATTACTACGATTTGAGAGTGAATTTACCCTGTAGTCGAGAAATCGTCTTAGGGCATATGGCAAAATTACTGTTTTGTTATCAAAACCATTATTATCAAAAGGCATTTGTTCAAGTTTTAAGCAAAGCCTTGTCATTTTCACTATCTCCCCATTCTCTTTATGAGAAAAAAGGGATATTAAAAGGTGGTATTAGTCAACCCTTAATGGTCTGTGGTAGCCTAGAAGATGACATTGTTTCTTTATCTCAGATAAAACAATGGCAACCTTATCTAAAAAAAGGAGATTATATTGGGGAAGTGTCACAAGGAGGACATTTTTTTCATTACCAATCACCACAGAAAGTAAGTCAAGAAATTCTCAAATTTTTAAAACCTTTATTAACACTTGAGTCAGACAACAATTTAATTAAGTTTTGCAAAAAAAGTGCAATGGTCAAGAAAATTGACCATTGATGATTGTGAGGTTTTATTCTCTGGGTGTAGCATCTGTAATTTTGTACTTTTAACTATATTGTTTGTCAAAAAAGGGTTACTTGTGTGTGTTTTCTGAGTTATTTAACAGATCCTATTTTAATTAAAGTGATTTAATGGTTTTAATTGCCTCATCTACATGGGCACTGAAATCCAACATAGAATTAAAAATATGCCTAACAATACCTTCTTTGTCGATAACGTAGGTTACTCTGCCGGGTAAGACAAAAAGAGTTGCTGGTACACCAAATAATTTTCTAACTTGGTTATTGGTATCACTAAGAAGTAAAAATGGAAGGTTATATTTTTGGGCAAATTTTTGATGAGATTCGGGAGAATCCCCACTAATGCCAATAACTTCTGCCCCTGCGTCGGTGAATGTTTCATAACTATCCCTAAAAGCACATGATTCGGCTGTACATCCGGGGGTATCATCTTTGGGATAAAAGTAGATTACAATGGATTTTTTACCGATAAAATCTTCTAAACTTACTTTTTCTCCTGTGGCAGAAGGTAAAGTAAAATTTGGAGTGCGATCGCCAATTTTTAAACTTGCCATGATAATATTGCTTTACTACAAATAATTTTCTACCCTAATTTTACCCTGTAGATGGAACAATCTTCTTATCTTTAACAGAAAAATAAAGATTAATTAAAGCAAATTTATAATAAAAATAAATATTGTGGAATAACCTAATGAAGAATAGAAAAGGGATAAACCAATTAATTTTAATTATTTTACATTTATTTCTAGTAAATAATATTTTAGCCTGTGGAAATCCCTCAATTATAAGATTACAAAATATAGCAGAAATAGAACCCCTAGACAATGAAACAATTATAACAAAAATTACTAAAGAACAAGAAGAATTAAAAGTATGTGCTAAGGAAAATTTTATTATTTCTAGTGAAAACACAACTATTCATAAATTAACAAATACTCAATATTTAGTAGAAATTATTTGTTTTTTAGGGGCATATCAAGGAAGTTATCAATTTTTTCAATATAGTATTGACGAAGGAAATCATAGTATCAATTCTTTAATTTTTACTACCTTTGAAGAAAAAGAAAACGGTTTAATGATTACACAAACAAACCTTCTTACCGGTTATCCTGATTTTAACTTAGAAACCCAACAATTAACCGTTGATAGAAAAGCAAGGGGATTGGGTGATTGTGGTAGTCAGGGCTTATATCAATGGCAAGATAGTCATTTCGATTTAGTTGAATATCGTTACAAAGGGGAGTGTGATGGAATCTACATTCCCATAGAAGAATATCCCATTATCTATCCTTGACACTCCCCACCTTACCTCGCCGTTGGTCTTTTCTAGTATTTTCTTCTTTCTTGTTAGTGTACTCTTCTTTTCGGATTTGGTATTATGTTTTATCCGACTGATGTTGAAACGATTAGCTGTTTCCTGAGATACCAAATGGGTTCTAGAAAAATTATTAGGAAAAGAAGTAAAAAAAGAATATTTAACCTCAATTCGGGTTAAGGCTATTTTATCCTTCTTTCTACTTTTTTACCGAGAGTTTTTATGTAAAACGGGTAGAGAGGTTGGAAGGGATATTATGGTTAATGTCCTTGAGCTTATTGATCGTATTAGCTTAGATAAGGCACAGACGGAATAAATTCTGTAACGTTCGTTCTGCCACCCGTTAAAACAGGTGGCTATTTCTCACTCTTTTCTTTGGTATGATTAACTATATATTTTAATTCTTTTGTGAACTATATCAAAATTGCAGGGGAAGAAGTTCCCCCCAATCAAGTTAAACAGATACAAATTCCAGTGGCAAAATTACCGACTCAAACCATGATGTCTTTGCCTGTTACAGTGATAAATGGTAAAGAAAATGGAGCAAAACTATGGCTAAGTGCAGCTATTCATGGGGATGAAATTAATGGGGTAGAAATTATCCGTCAAGTGGTTAATTCTATTAATCCTTATCGTCTTAAAGGAACATTAATTAGTGTGCCGATTGTCAATGTTTTTGGCTTTATTGAACAGTCAAGATATTTACCTGATAGAAGAGATTTAAATCGATGTTTTCCGGGTTCAGAAAGTGGATCTTTAGCTTCTCGATTAGCTAATCTTTTTATGAGAGAAATTGTCGCTAATTGTACCCATGGAATTGATTTACATACCGCTGCAATTCATCGTGTTAATTTACCTCAAATTCGAGCTAATTTAGATGATGAAGAAACGAGAAAATGTGCGATCGCATTTAATAGCCCTGTAATGATTCATGCCACCACCAGAGATGGCTCATTACGACAAGCCGCCAGCAATCAAGGTATCCCCATTTTACTTTATGAAGGAGGAGAAGCTCTAAGATTTGACCCAGAAGCCATCAGGATAGGAGTCAGAGGTATTTTAAGAGTAATGAACTACTTAGGAATGTACAATATTTTTAATCATGATATAGATACAAACGCCATTATAGTTAATCAATCAAAATGGTTAAGGGCATCTAGTAGCGGTATCTTTTTACTAGAAACAAGTTTGGGGAAAAAAGTAGAAAAAAAACAAATTGTAGGTAAAATTACCGACGCTTTCGGTAACAAAAGTGTAGCAATAAAA
>PXEJ01000001.1 GCA_003566215.1 Cyanobacteria bacterium T3Sed10_376R1m
AGTAGTATTAAAACTAACTTCTCTAATAATGATAAACAGCTTAGAAATGAGCAATGCCATCAAAGTAAAAAGAATAACTACAACAATAGTCAACTGCCAAGAAATCCATAACATAGATATTGCATAAATACCTAAAATTGAACCCCTAACAATCATAAAAGAGATAGTATCAAATATATTTTTAAGTTGTGAAACTTCCGCCGTAATAGTATTAATTAAATCCCCTGATTTAGTTTTAGTAAAATAACTTAAATTGAGAGCCTGAAACTGTTCAAAAATACGCTTTTGTATTTGCAAAATTAATTTACTTTGAGCTATTCCACTATAAAGAATACTTAAACTGGTAAACACTGCCTGTAAAATCGTAGTAACAAATAAAATACCAGAAATACGATAAATCCTATCTATTTGAGGTAAATTTATTCCCAAAATATAAGTATCAATCCAACCAATCCCCAATTTAAAAGGAGGAGCATCAGGCTCAGTCAGACTTTGTAAAAAAGTTAAGACAAAACCAAGACCAACTCCCTGAAGAATCGCAGAGATTAAAGTACAAACTATAGCTAGAACAATTATATTAGGAAAATATTTAAGTTCCCTCAAAAACAAATAATTCTCACTCCAAAAATTAGCTGACTTTACTAAAGGATTCTTTAAATTCATTTAATTTTATTTTTCTCTTAAATTTATCGTGAACATAACCTATCTATCCTTAAATCAGAGCAATATATTAAGATACTATACTCCTTGCCATTAACAAAAATTTTGTCTATTCATCATTTGCTATTACACCAAAAACATCAAAAGAACGTAGTATGGATACTACGTTGCCAAGGTCACGAGAAGTTATTTGCTCTAAACGACTAACTAGAACCACACCATCACAACTGGTGCTAATTTTAATCGTATCTGGAATACCCAATAAGGGAGAAGTATCAATCAAAATAACATCATATACTTGACGACATTCAGAAATTAATTGCTGAAAACGAGGAGAACTTAGTAAAAATAAAGGATCGGTAGGAATAGGACCACACGGAATTAAGCTAACCTGCACCGTACCGAAGTCTAAGCGTTTATAGATGGGAAAAGATCTATCCCCATCCACTAAATAAGTAGATAATCCCCGCACCTTTAAATCAGGGTTTTCTAGTTCTGTGTTGAATCCTGACCCCCTCAAATTAGCATCAATAATCAACACATTGTAATTCATTCGCGCCAAGCTGTAAGCTAAACCCCAAGTTACCGTAGTTTTACCTTCCCCTTGAAGAGCCGATGTAATGGCTAAAGTTTGAGCACTATCTTTATTATCTTTTAACAATAAAATATTACTAATAATATCGATTGACTCTTGAAATTTTTTGTTGAGAATCGGTTGGATAATAGGTAATGTTTTAAGATCACCATAGTCTTCCAAAAAATGTAAATCAGTAGAAGAATCTGCTGGCAAATCTTTAGTTTTGTTCTGTAACAATTTAGAAATAAACGGATAATTGGTCACTTTAGGTAATGATCCTAGTAAGGGGAATGGAACTTTTTTTTGTAGTTGTCCAGATGTATGGATTACCACATCCGTAGATTCCCGAGCAAAAGCGAGTAATCCTCCCAAAAATAAACCAAAAATTCCCCCGAGCAAAAGTCTTTGTCCTAAACTAAAGCTTATATTTTCCCCTAAATCTGGTTCTTCAATTATTTGCCAAACATATCCACCCTTAGCTAATTCAGAAGTCAACTGTTCTCGTTCTTGTAGTAGTCTTTGGAGTGTTTCTCTTTCGATGTCAACTTCTGGCTGTAGTCGATCATATTCAGCAATTAATGTAGGATAATTATTTAACTGAACTCTAAGTTCATCTTCAAGTTGATTAATTTCTAAGAGTCTGGCATCTAATCCTTGTAAAGTGGCATTGGTTAGTAATAATTCTGATATTAGGGATAAGTCTGTTTCTCCTAGTTGTAAATCAGAAGAAAAACTCACCCCTAGTTCATTGGATGTTTCCCTTGTAATTTGCCCGACGGTGGTTCTTAAAAGTTCCTCTTGACTTTGTTGTTTGCGTAATAACAGATTTAAAGTGGGATCTGCTTCGCCAAAGGTTGTACGTCTTTCTAAAAGTTGTAGTTCTGTGATTTGTAATTGATTTAGTAATTCTTGAATTTGTTGGGACTGGGTTAGACGAGATGCTACTAGGGCTTTATCTGGAGAGAGTTGTAACTGGTTTTGCAGAAATTGATATTTTGACTGAGTTTCGGCTAAATTGGCCTGTATTTGCTGTTTTTCAGTGTTTGTAGCATTGATAGACTCAATCATTCCTTGAGCCTCCACAGAAGGGTCAATAATATTGGCATTTTTACGAAATTCTTCTAAAGCAGTTTGAGAATTTCTTAGGCTTGTACGGGTAGATTCTAATTGACGATCAATAAAATCTAAACCTCGACTTAATCTATCTTGCTGTTGTTGTTCGTTGTATTCAATGTAAATGTTTTTCAATACTTGCAAAAATTCTTGAGTAAGCTCAGGGCTATTTCCTTGATAGGATGCCGCAAAAATTCGTGTATCTGTATTGTCTTCTTGTACTTGAATAAGTTGAAAGTTTTTTTTGACTAATTCTATGGTAAGTTCTGGATAATTTATTTGAAGACGATCAAGAGCTTGTACCAAAAATTGGTCGCTACGCATTACGTTTAGCTGAGTGGCGTAGTCAACGTCATTCATTCTTTGGTTGAGGGGAGAATTTAAGTTTCCAAAATCTAATCTTGATTCAAAGTTAGGTTCAACAATAAGTTGCATGGAACTTAGATAGGTGGGCTTTTCATTACTGGCAATGAAAAAAGCTCCTAATAGTGATAAACCGATCGCCCCTAATAGCCAAGGGGAGCGTTTCAAAAAAATGCTAATTAATTGCCCATAACCAAAATCATTGTTTTCTGAAGCAGGCTGATGAGGTTGCACTAGAGTGCTATTTAGTCCATTCATTTAGATTTAAGGTAGTTACTCAACTAGAGTTGACAAAGAAAAGAATTATTTGAATAAAGAACATAAGCAATTCTATGGGAGTAGTAATTCTTTTCCTTAAGAAAAATTTAGAGTTTAGAAAGAATAATATAGTTAATATTTTTTCTATTATCTGATAATATATAGCCTATTTAGGACTGCTATAGCATTATAATTATTTAATTTTGAACTAGCAACCTTCTGTATTACCGAGCAGATGTTTAAAAATAAGTATTTTTTTCAATAACCTAACATTTAATGTTTCCTATTTACAAGTCTATGAACCAAGTGGTTAATGATTTTTTATACTTTTTCCCTTTCTTTATTATTGAGAGTTGATTCTAAAAAATTATCGATAGTCTCAAAAAATGCTTTTTTGGTAAATTTATTCAGGACATGATCTCTAATGGTGTGATAGTCCCAATTTATTTTAATGGCTTGTTTAAGGGTTGATTGTAAGGATTCTGAAGTTTGCTGATCAAAGAAAAGTCCAGTTACTCCCGGGGATTGGGTATCAAGTACACCTCCTGCTCCGTAACAGATAACGGGGGTACCACTGGCGTTGGCTTCGATGGGTACTAATCCATAGTCTTCTAGGGCGGCAACGATGACAAACTGGGCTTTTGCCATTAACAATTTGCGATCGCAATCACTAACATATCCTTTAAATATAATATTTTTTTTAGCTTTTGCTTCTAGTCGTTTACGCTCTGGGCCATCCCCGGTAATGATTAGGGGCCAACCTAATTGATTAAAAGCTTCCACAATAATATCGATTCGTTTATAGCTAAGTAATCGAGATGAAACTAAACAATAGTCTTCTTTTTGATCACAGAAGTTAAATTGACTATCATCAATGGGATAGTTTATGACAGTTGCTTTACGGTTATAGTATCTATAAATGCGATCGGCAACTATGCTAGAGTTGGCAATATAGAAGTCTGGTTCTTGAGCGTATTTAAGATCTAACCGAGTTAATTGATCAAATATGGGTCTTATTAATGGGTAAATAGTTTGATATTTTTGATAACCCTTCAAATAGGTTTGGGTGTCCCATAAAAACCTTGTAACGTTGTGGCAAAAACAAATGTGGACTGCATTTTTACCCTTGCGCAATGCTTTGGCAAAGCTAGTGGTACTGCTTAAAATTAAATCGTAGGATTGTAAATCAAAAGAGCGAAATGCTGAAAAATAGAAAGGAGCAAGAAGTCGGAAATAACGAGAACTGCCCGGAATCTTTTGTAAACTGGTAGTATGAACTACACGATTTTCTAAATTTATTGAACGACTAGGATCATATATAGATGTGTATATATCCGCTTGGGGAAAATGATTGCACAAAAGTTCAAATACTCGCTCCGCCCCCCCATTTTGCGTTAAATAATCGTGTACTAAAGCAATTTTCATATCTTGATTCTATTCACCCTACAAAGAAGAATTTAAAATTTATTACAATAATCTTAGAGTCGTTGGTAAAAGAGTGATTTATCTGCTTTAAAAGTAGGGATTTGACTCTATATTTTTCCTACTCTCCCTTTGAAATCTCTTATAATATGTAAAATACAAATTAATAAATAATCAATCCTTATTTTAAATATTATTTAAATATTTTAACCTTATTTCATTACAATCACAAATATAAATATAAGTTCATAATATAGCGTTTTTTATAATTATGAGATACATTTATTATTCTCAAGTCCCCCTTATTAAGGGGGATTTAGGGGGATCATTTTGTACCCCGTAACCATGATAATTGCTATAGATAATTATTACTCAGGGAAAATTCTTAGTAAA
>PXEJ01000353.1 GCA_003566215.1 Cyanobacteria bacterium T3Sed10_376R1m
GGGCGAACTAGGGGAATGGTTACGTACCTTAAGGTTTGCCATGATGTCCTTCCCAATGAGCGAGCGGATTCTTCTAGGGATGGGTTTACTTGTAATAAGGAGTTGCGATTTGTTCCTACGGATTGGGGCAGAAATAGGACAAGGTAGGCAAAGACTAGCATGGGCATGGTTTGGTATATCCAAGGAAGATAGTTTGCTCCAAAAAAGACCAGAGATAAGGCAACAACAATGCCGGGTAAACCGAACCCTATATAAGATCCTCTTTCAATAAGAACGCTTAAACGACTGGGAAAACGTACGGAGAGAATAGCAATGGGTAGTGCTAGAAGGGTGGAAAATAAGGCGGCTAAACCTGATGACCAAGCGGAGTTACCTGCAAAGGGTAGGATATTTTGTAATATTTCTATGGGGTTTGATGCCCTTAGTAACCAAAGAATAATTACTCCTATGGGTAGGATGAGGGAAAAAAAGGTGACTAGACAACAAAATGCGATCGCTAAGAACTTCCATTTTCCTAAGGAGAGGATTTTTAATTGTTTTGTTTGTCCTGTTCCCCTAGTGTAGTAACTGGCTTTACTTCTAGCTTTTTGTTCTATCCACAAAATTAACAATACTAAAATCACTAACAAAATGGCAAGGGCGGCGGCTAGGTTACGATTGAAACTAGCACGGTATTGAGAAAATATAGCATGGGTAAAGGAATTAAAACGCATTAGGGACGGTGTGCCAAAATCCTGCAAGGCATACAAAGCTACTAATAGTGAACCTGAAATGATCGCCGGCCGCAATAGGGGTAAGGTGACACGAAAAAAAATAGACCATGGACCATATCCAAGACTACGGGCAGATTCTTCTAGGGCGGGATCTATTCCTTGTAATCCTGCTCTAATGCTTAATAATAAATAAGGATATGAAAAAAGAGTTATGGCGGCAATTGTACCTGTCCAACCATAAATAGATGGTAAACGTTCAACCCCAAGGGGTTCTAACCATGATTGAAGTATGCTTCCCCTCGGACCGAAGGTGGCGATGAGGGCAAAACTACCCACATAGGTAGGAATAGCAAGGGGAAGGGCTGTTAGAATTGACCAAATTTTTCGACCGGGCAAGTCAGTACGCACTGTCAAAAATGCTAGGGGAGTGGCAATGAACACGGAAATAGCTGTTACGGCTAATGCCATTCCGATGCTATTAAGAAGAATTAGTAATATCCTTCTTTGAAAAATAAACTCAAATAATTCTGGGGGGGCAATACTTCCTACTCTAATAATTAGATATAGCATTGGTAGGCTAATTGCTATGGCACTGAGTCCCCCCATAATTACTAAAAACAGTGGCGGTTTAATTTTTCCTTGCTTTTGAGACAGTGACGCAGTTGGTTCAGAACTTTTGGTCATAAAATTATAGATTAGATAGGATAAGTTCTTGATAGACAACCCATTTTACTATGTTTGATCAATCTATTGAATTGCACCAATATCTCTTAGTAGATTTAGAGTGCCTTCTAAGTCTTCAAGGTCACTTAGGTCAATGGTCGGAGGATTAATTTGCGCAATGGAAATTTGATCTTGGGGCGGTGCTGCTCCTTCTATTAAAGGATATTCATTGGTATTTTCGGCGAAGTATGCCTGAGATTCTTCGGTTAATAGAAATTCGATAAGGGCGATCGCAGCTTCATCTTGATTAGTGGCATCGAGAATTGCTACCCCAGCGACATTAATCATCGAACCAACATCAGAGCCAGTATAGTGATGGGCTACGGGAAAATCTGGATCTTCACTTTTAAAACGACCCAAATAATAATTATTAACAAGTCCAATGTGGACTTCTCCACGACCAACACCTTCTACGGTGGTAGTATTATTGGGATATACTTGGGGGTCATTATTTTGAATTCCCTCTAGCCATTCTCTGGTTTTTTCTTCTCCTTCGGTTACTCGCATTGCCGTTACAAAAGACTGAAAAGAACCGTTAGTGGGAGCCCAACCAATTCTGCCTCTCCATTTTTCTTCCGTTAACTCCCCAATAGAACTGGGTAATTCACTCTCTTCTACCAAATTCACGTTATAAGCAAGGGTGCGCGCTCGTCCAGAAATACCAATCCATTGACCTTCGGGAGATCTAAAACGTGCATCGACCTTATCTAGGAGATTTTGTGGTATTGCCTTGGTACGCCCTTCTTTTTGTAATGCCCCTAAAGCACCAGCATCCTGACCAAAATAAATGTCAGCGGGGGTGTTTGGTCCTTCTTCTAATATTGCGGCGGCTAATTCCGCAGTATCCCCATAACGTACTCTTATATTTACTCCAGTTTCAGCTTCAAATTTCTCTAATAAAGAGCCGATTAACTGTTCATTACGTCCAGAATAAATAGTTAACTGTTGCCCAGCAATTCCGTTACTTTCCACAGGGGTTTGAGTTTGTACCCCTGAATTATTATCGGCACAAGCAACGGTAAAGGCACTAGAAGCGGCAAATATTCCGATTAAACTTAAAATTTTTCTTCGTTTCACTTTTTTAAATTATCCTTTTTTCTCTTTACTATTATTTCCTAATAAATACTTTATCTTAAATAAGAATAGATTGCAATAAGGAATAGTAGAAACAGCAGAAAATTAGTTTTTAAAGACATTGATTACCTCAAGGCAACCGCAGTGTCCCCAGAGGGATATTGATAGCACGAGGGATATGACCAGAGCTTTACTCAGAAGGCTCTCGGACATCAACCAATAAAGGTTCACTATTTGCCATCAATTTTTTAACTCTTCGATATTAGCGATTATGTAATATTTTGATAGCATCGATATGAGATAAAGATCCACCGCTACTTCCAATTTGGGATACTCTTATTCTTTCAAACCCCACAAAAGGTTAAATATCAACTGTTAACTTAATACCATAATGAGTTACTATATAATTTTAATGGGCTGAGAGTCTGCAATTAATATTTACTGTTGCAGTCCTAGAGGTAAGAGGAGAAAATTAAGTCTTTATACTTACCTATAAAAAAGACCATGACAAAAATAATATAATATATAAGATTAAATATGTCACAACGTACACCTTTAGGCGATTTGCTAAAACCCCTTAACTCCGAATACGGGAAAGTTGCCCCCGGTTGGAGTACTACCCCTTTAATGGGCGTGTTTATGCTCTTGTTTTTGGTTTTCCTATTGATTATCTTACAAATTTATAACTCTTCTCTTTTACTTGATGGTATCGAAGTTGATTGGTCTAGTTTAGGTCGATAGATACATTTGGGTATTGGTGATTGATTGTTAATTGATTTGAAAACTCTCTTTAGTAAAAAATATTATTATGAATGTTTTTGGCATCGGACTTCCTGAAATGTTAGTGATTTTTGTAGTGGCTTTATTAGTCTTTGGCCCTAAAAAATTGCCCGAAATCGGTAGAACATTAGGTAAAACCCTTAAGGGTTTTCAAGATGCCTCTAAAGAGTTTCAAGATGAATTTAAACGAGAAGCTCAAGAAATTGAAAAGTCTGTTTCTATGAGGGCAGAAATTGAGCCTAGTCATGAATCAGAAAAACTTCCAGAAAAAAATGAATCCGCTTAAGGTTATTTTTTCTGGTGTTGTTGACAAAATTTTAGAATTTCTTCAAAATTGTTAGTAGCTTGGGGATATTCTAGGGTTGGCCGTGAGATTAATGCGAGGGAAATATTTAATTCTTGGGCTAGTTGTTGTTTAACATTTTGCCCCCCTGCTTTCCCTCCCGCTTTGGTGACGATGGTTTCGATGTGCCAGTTTTGACATATTGCTTTTTCTAAATGGTAGTTAATTGGAGGACGTAGGGCGATAATGCGATCGCACTTAAATCCAGCTTGATAGGCTTTTTCGAGGGATTGAGGATATGGTAAAACCCGGGTAAAAAGATTAATTTGTTGGTGATAGTCTTGGAAAAAGTGTAAGGGTTGACAACCGATAGTTAAAAGAACTTTTTTGCCGTTTAAATATTGACTTTCTAACAAGGATTCGAAGGAAGAAAATTTAATGATATTCTTTTGTGGGGATGACACCCCAGGGCGATCGTAGCGTAAATAGGGAATATGATATAGTTGGGAATTAGTAACTGCTCCTTGAGAGACGTTAACAGCAAAAGGATGGGAAGCATCAACAATAATCTTAATATTATGCTGTGCTAAAAAAGAACTCATTTGAGTTACGGAGATTTTACCCGCCACAACTTTCAAATTAGGATGATGATCATAAAGATTAATTGCACCCGGAGTTGCTACTGTAGCCACCACAAAAAATTCTTTTTTCAACAAAAGTTTTGCGATTAGTACACTCTCGCTTGTTCCCCCAATTAACCAAATTTTCAAGGTGAAGTTAACTCTATATTTTCTAATCTGTTTATTTTATTTTACAGGTATTTTTGGTGTTGCTTAATCATAACTGTACTTTAGATTAATTTGAACTATAAAAAGCTATGATCCTTATACAACAAGGACTTAAATTATTTTTATCCGTTCAATATAAAAAATATAAAATATACATCCTACAAGGGTTTCAGGGTTTAAAATTTGATTTAGTCCAAACTCAATTGATAATCTTGTGCACTTTTATCGCTGTAATACTAATAACATAAAAACATAAAGAATAATTTAGAAAAAATAATTTTTGTTAAGATTTTTCCTATTAACTAATATCTTTTTAGTTCATTTAAGTATATACTTAGGGTCTGCTGAATAATAACAGAATCAAGATAAAGCAATAGTTAGAAAGATTATGGGAGAAGAAAAAAGTGAAAAAATGAGCTAAAA
>PXEJ01000111.1 GCA_003566215.1 Cyanobacteria bacterium T3Sed10_376R1m
CTAAATCTTCCCATAACCGCTCATTTTCTACTTGTAACTCTTTGATATTTTTATCTACAGTTAATGACTTAGGCTCACAATATTGATAGTCAAAAGTAATTCCTTCTGCTTTTTCTTCTATCAAATCTTCGATATAACCATTACAATTTTGTTCTGCTTCAAATAAATTATCAAAAGGACCAAAATAATAGGTCATCAAAGGTTTAACGGTATCAACTCTAATCCACCAAAGTACTTCAGCAAATGGAACTAAATTATTTTGAGGTACAAATTTATGATCCACAATACTAAGAACTTGACATTCTGTTGCAATTTCGAGGATATACTCACTAATTTTTGTTCTAATTAATGATATTTCTTGTGTCGCACCAATACAAAAAGTGGTGTCGTCAACAAAATGATCTTGATCATGTATGAGGACATGGTGATTAGGAATATTATTAAGTATTTTAGCAACCAATTTGTTACGAAAATAAGGAAATAATAATACTTGTTGATAGGGGTGGTCAAATGTATAGTCTTCAGTAAAATAATCAATTTCTGTTTGTACAATTGACAAGGTGGAATTAAATACTCTGTAGGACATAATTTTTTCTTCTTTATAAAAAATAATGAAAAATTTAATTAGTTAATTAATGTCATTCTGAGTTCAAAGATTAATAATGATAGAAATATTTAAAGATTTTTTTTGTTAAATAAAAAATTTAACATTTTTTTATACCGTAATCATGATCTTTTTTCAAACCCACAGCAAAATCACATACGTAAATTTTTGTGTTTTCGGGAATAACCCTTTAAAATACTTAAGTGATTTTACTTAAGTAGGGTTTGTTTCCGATATAACTTGATCATAATCTTTCTGGGGTTATTTGACTGTACGTTATAGTACGGAAGGTTTTATCCTCGACGAGAACCTAGTAAGCGGAAAAACTCTGCTTGTACTAACCGGTAACATTCACAGGATGTTTCTTCTAGCTTTTTGTGGTCAAGAATTACTATTTTTCCTCGGTTATAACGAATAATTCCTTTATCTTGCAGTGTCCTAGCGGCAATGGTTACTCCTGCCCTCCGAACCCCTAACATATTAGAGATGAATTCTTGAGTGAGGTCTAATTCGTCTTGTAATACGCAGTCATAGACTGATAATAACCACCGTGCCAATCTGGCTTCTATTTTATGTTGTCGGTTACAAGCCGCACTTTGGGCGATTTGAGTAAGTCTAGCTTGGGTATGAAGAAGTAATATTTTTTGTAAAGCTCCAGCTTCTTCAAATTCTTTCACTAATATATCGGATCTCATTTTGAGACTTCTTCCTTTCATTTGAACAATGGCGCGGCTGATGGTGTATTCGCCTCCTAAAAATACCGGTAGCCCAATCATTCCTTCGTTACCGATTAGGCCGATTTCTGTGGTTGAGCCATTTTCCATGATGGAAACAAGGGAAATCATCGCTGTTAGAGGAAAATAAACTACTTTAATTGGTTCATAGGCTTCGTGGAGGATTGCCCCTGATGTGAGGTTCACTTCGTGTAAATGGGGAGCTATTTTTTCGAACTCAGATTCTGTTAATGTACTGAGTAGCTTATTAAGAGAAATGGAATTTTTGTTAATCAAAATATTTTGCACAAACATACTCTTAAGTACTATTATACAAGATGGTCTTTTTGTCTGTACGGTAGCGTACATAAAACAAGATTTTAATTAAAATTTTCCTCTGGGGATTGATTTAAAGATTATCTAGAATTTACTTAAAAAGTGTTGTGGAGAGGAAGATTAAATATAGATAACTATTTAGTTTTTACTATCCTGTAGGTACTATGGGTAATTTAGATACTATGGGAAATTC
The DNA here is from genome assembly GCA_003566215.1 of Cyanobacteria bacterium T3Sed10_376R1m. Classification (GTDB taxonomy): domain Bacteria; phylum Cyanobacteriota; class Cyanobacteriia; order Cyanobacteriales; family Cyanobacteriaceae; genus Cyanobacterium. The sequence goes on from PXEJ01000111.1 coordinate 1,847, forward strand.
AAGTGCGATCGTACCTAAACTTAACCAACTTGTTACAGTCATTCTAATACAAAAATTAAAAAGTTGGTTATTGGTGACCCTTGTCACTATACAAAAAAAAATGGCTAAGGGCAGATTTGAACTGCCGACCTTGGGCTTATGAGTCCCCTGCTCTAACCTACTGAGCTACTCAGCCTTTTATTATAACGATTAACTATTATAACTAATTCAAAAAAAATATTCAAGACAAACTTAAGAAAAAATAGACCCTAACACCCCACACCACAAAAACAATTAACTTTCCATCCACTCGGTGTGGAAAACTTCACCACTGGGTTTATCAATACGCTCATAGGTATGAGCACCAAAATAATCCCTTTGGGCTTGAGTTAAATTTTGAGGAAGTTTTTCACTTCTATAACTATCAAAATAATCAAGGGAAGCATTAAAAGCAGGGGCTGGAATACCCATAGAAGTAGCCATCATCAACACATCACGCCAAGCCTGTTGACGATCCAAAATACTTTGCTTAAACTCAGGAGCAAGAAGAAGATTCGGTAAATCAGGATTATCAGTAAAAGCCTTATTAATCTTCCCTAAAAATGCGGCTTTAATAATACAACCCCCCTTCCAAATTCGAGCCACTTCAGGCAAATTAATGTTAAAGTTAAACTCCTCAGAAGCCTTAGCAATTAAAGCCATACCCTGAGCGTAGGAACACATCTTAGAACAATATAAAGCATCCCTAATTTTGGGAATAAAACTAGCCACATCCCCCTTAAACTCAGAAGTTACCCCAGTCAACTCCTTAGAAGCTAAAACCCGTTGATCTTTAAAACCAGAAATCACCCTAGCATTAACAGCAGCATAGATAGTAGGAATCGGCACAGCCAAATCTAAAGAACTTACCACAGTCCAACGTCCAGTACCTTTTTGACCAGCCGCATCAAGGATTAAATCAATTAAATGTTCACCAGTTTCCTCATCCTTTTGAGGAAAAATATTAGCAGTAATATCAATTAAAAAAGAATCTAACTCCTCGGTCTTATTCCAGTCAGTAAAAACCTTATGTAGTTCATCATTACTCAAGCCCAGACCATTTTTCAACAAGTCATAAGCCTCAGCAATTAATTGCATATCGCCATACTCAATGCCATTATGTACCATTTTTACATAATGACCAGCCCCCCCAGGTCCAATATAAGTAACACAAGGACCATCATCTACCTGGGCAGCAATTTTAGTTAAAATTGGCTCTAATTCCTTATAAGCGGCTTGTGTACCCCCCGGCATCAAAGAAGGACCATTTAAAGCACCTTCCTCGCCACCACTAACACCCATGCCCATAAAGCCCAAACCACTGGCTTCTAATTCTTTGGTACGTCTCTCGGTATCCTCATAAAGAGAGTTGCCACCATCGATAATCATATCTCCTTCTTCTAATAAAGGCTTTAGCTGTTGAATAACCGCATCTACAGGTCCTCCTGCCTTTACCATGACCAATATTTTGCGAGGACGTTCTAAAGTTTCCACAAACTCTTCTAAGGAAAAAGTTCCTTTCACATCTTTCCCCTTTGCCCTAGTCGCCATAAAATTTTCCGTTTTATCAGGGCTACGGTTATAAACCGCAATGGGAAAACCTCGACTTTCAACATTAAGAGCCAAGTTTTCGCCCATGACGGCTAGTCCGATTACCCCAAAAGTTCTTTTAGTCATATATGATTTCAGTTGTTAAAAATTTATTACACTCTCAGGTTAACTCGATCTTTAGGAATAGTTTACAAAAATATTATTAAGATCTGCGGTGCTATATTATGAATTAAAAGACCTTAACTGGTAATAAAGACTAAATAGTTAATAATGCGAATATTGATCAGTAATGACGACGGAATTTTTGCTCAAGGAATCCGCACCCTAGCCAACACCATTGCAAAAGCTGGACATCAAGTCACCGTAGTAGCCCCAGACAGAGAAAGATCCGCTACTGGTCACGGATTGACCCTCCATCAACCCATTAGGGCCGATGTTATTGAAGGATTATATAATCCTAGTATCGTTGCTTGGTCTTGTTCAGGCACACCTTCAGACTGTGTAAAATTGGGCTTAAGTGCTATTTTGGATACGCCTCCCGATATAGTTTTATCGGGGATTAATCAAGGTCCAAATCTAGGTACTGATATACTATATTCTGGCACTGTATCCGCCGCTATGGAGGGAACAATTGAAGGAATTACCAGTGTTGCTTTAAGTTTGACGAGCTTTACTCTCAAGGAATTTCAACCAGCGGCAAATTTTGCCCTTAAACTCATTGAACAGTTAAAAGAAAAAACTCTTCCTGATTCTACTTTGCTTAATGTTAATATTCCTTGTCTTCCTGAAAAAGAGATAAGAGGAGTTAAGATAACTAGACAAGGTTTGAGAAGATATATTGAGAATTTCCAAAAAAGGTTAGATCCCCGTGGAAAGAGTTATTATTGGTTAGCTGGAGAGTTGGTGGAGGAGTTAGATCAACCCGAACATATTTATTTACCTCCTGATTTACCCACGGATGTACAGGCAAATAAAGAAAATTATATTACTGTTACACCGTTACAATATAATTTGACGGATGTGATGATGGTGGAGAATTTACAAAACTATTGCTGGTTTCCCCTGCGATCGCAAGACGAGTCTATAAAGGAATAAGACCTCGAATTTATTTGTGAGAGTGTCAAGATCTCTAAATGATATGATTAAGAAACATATAGATATAGAAAAAAACTTATAAAAATATAGTATGTTTAAAAAGTTATTCGGAGATCCCAACGCTCGTAAACTAAAGAAACTACAACCCCTAGTTGCAGAAATAAATCTCTTAGAAGAAGATATAAAAAAGCTCACAGACGACGAAATGAGGGCGAAAACCGCTTCCTTTAAAGAAACCCTCGCCA
>PXEJ01000217.1 GCA_003566215.1 Cyanobacteria bacterium T3Sed10_376R1m
ATTAGTCCTGAAGCTTTGCGTCGTTTACAAAGCTATGATTTCCCTAATAACTTACGGGAGTTGGAGAATTTGGTGGAAAGGGCGATCGTGCAGTTATCCGGTACAAATGAACTAACAGAAGAAATTATCTGGGCAGATAGTAGTAAAAAACGTCAATTCCGCTTCAATCTTCTTAGTGCTTATCCTCGTTTTCGTAACTTTCTTCGTAGTCCGTGGTGGCCCGATCGCATTAACTATGGTTTTACTTTAACAGTTTTTGCTTTGGTGGTAGGAATTTTATTTTTAGCGCCTCAAAGTCGTGATCAAAATTTTGCTCTAAATTTGTTTTGGGCTTGGTGGTGGCCTCTGATTTTAATCAGTTTTCCTTTTGTTGGACGATTGTGGTGTTCTGTATGTCCTTTTATGATTTACGGGGAAGTTACCCAAAAACTGAGATTGTGGTTATTCCCTAACCATGAGTTAAAAAAATGGCCTCGAAAAACGGCGGAAAAGTGGGGAGGATGGTTTTTATTTGCGATGTTTGCCCTCATTTTACTATGGGAGGAACTTTGGGATTTGCCCAATACGGCTTATCTATCGGCGTGGTTGCTATTGCTAATTACTGCTGGGGCAATGATTTGTTCGGCTATTTTTGAAAGGCGGTTTTGGTGTCGTTATTTATGCCCTATTGGGGGGATGAATGGAATGTTTGCCAAGTTATCGATGACGGAGTTACGAGCAAGACAGGGTACTTGTTCGGCGGAATGTAATACCTATCAATGTTATAAGGGTGGACCACAAAAAGGGGAGGGGCTAGAAACGAATGGATGCCCTCTCTATTCCCACCCTGCCCAGTTGCAGGATAATAAGGATTGTGTACTTTGTATGACTTGTCTTAAAGCTTGTCCCCATCGCTCGGTTACTTTTAATTTACGCCCTCCGGCTATGGAGTTATGGACAACTCATCAACCCCGTAGTTATGAAGTTGCGTTATTATTTTTACTCCTTAATGCGGTATTTCTCCATCTATTACCAGAGGTTAATGATTTTTTTGGTTTAGGGTTAGATTTAACTATTTTTTGGGTTCATGGACTAAGTGCGATCGCACTTCTGACCATACCTGTTATTATTCCTTTTATGGGTTATGGTGTGATCAAATTAATTTCTCGTCTTCAAAAAAGCACTACCAAACCATTTATAGATTTAGCTTATGGCTATTTACCCCTAGTGTTAACCGTAAGTTTAGCCTACTATTTACCCCTCGGATTGGGAGAAGCAGGGCAAATTTTGCCAGTAACATGGAAAACCTTTGGCTTTGATGGTAGTACCCTACCTGTTTTTGTTGCTCATCATGCAGTAATTACTTTTTTAGAAGGAGTTACTATTATTTTCGGAATTATTTTAACCATAATTCTCAGTCAAAAAATTGCCCGTCAATCCTTTAAATTACTTCTACCTCAACATATTTCTACCCTTAGTCTAGGAGTTTGTTTTTGGTGGTTAATGGTCAATTAAAGATTGATTTTATTTAGGTTTTGCTGAAAAAATTCTCTAGTGAGGAAAATTGACCATTGATAATAAACAATTATGAGGTTTTATTCTCTGGGTGTAGTTGGGCAGGTTTGAACTACCACCTGACACCTTACCTTGAACACCAAACTCAGGTTATTTAGGATAAAAAAATAAAAAAGTTACTAAAATCCTTGACAGTAAAAATAATATTCGTTATATTATTATATGTGCGTTCAACGAAAATTGTTAAGCGCTACACCTAAGCCCCCATCGTCTAGAGGCCTAGGACACCTCCCTTTCACGGAGGCGACAGGGATTCGAATTCCCTTGGGGGTATTAAATCAACTACTTTAAAAAAAGGAATCGTACTCAGTGCAGTTCCTTTCTTCGTAATTGGAATTGTTTTTTTTTGTATCATTTTTTGTGATTACAATGTTTTTTGAACGGAATTTAAAAAAAAGCAATCCCAGACTAGGCGGGGTTGTACATAACGTTTAAGGGCTTTTTTGACATTTTCTAAGGCTTGTATTATGTCTGGTTTTTGTTCTTTTTCCCAGTAAAGGGATTGTAGATAGTCCACTAACCACAGTTGAGTATCAAGTTCTAGGGTGCTACTAATTTCCTTGGCAAAGATGAAACTATCGATGGCATTTTGGGGTAGTTTAGCTAGTTTAGTCAGTAAATCTGAGGGTATTTCTAATAGTTTAGTGCGATCGCCCATTGCTTTACCAGGGCAACCCTGAGCCATTTTAATTAAAAGGGGATATTCCAAAACATCCGCCGCATTTTGACGTTGTAGAACATATTCCAAATCTTCTTCGCTCAACCGAGAAAAAGGTACTATCTGACAACGAGAAACAAGGGTAGATAAAATAGCATCAACACCAGTAGCAATTAAAATAATAGTAGCCTGACCCGGTTCTTCTAAAGTTTTTAAAAGGGCATTTCCCGCCGCTTCTGCCATTAATTGGGCATCTTCAATAATAACCACCGAGCGCTTTGCCCGGAGAGGAGGACGACCTAAAAACTCACTGATTGCCCTGATTTGTTCAATTCTGATTTGGGGAGTAGTTTTTCGTTTTAATCCCTTTTCCTGTGCTTCTTGAGCGGTATATAGCTCTCCTTTGTCGTTGTATGTTGGTTCAACCCATAAAAAATCTGGGTGATTACCCCCATGTAATTTTTGAGCCGCACTGACGAAATCTTCTTGGGGGGAAATCATTAACATTTCACTAAAACATTTTGCTCCATAAGCTTTACCAATGCCATTCGCTCCCACAAACAAGTAAGCTGGCGCAATACGGTCAGTTGCGATCGCACGTTCTAATAACTCTACTGCCAAAGGCTGTCCAATCAACTTCGCAAGAGGCTTCATTTTTTTTAGTAAATAAATTAAGATATAATTTTTTTAATATCAATAGATATGTAATAAATAGTTAATAATTAACTCTCCTAGTCCACCTGTCCACTTAACTTCCATGCCCCCTTTAGAAGAATCCTTAAAAAAATATTTCGGTTACGATAGCTTTCGACCCGGACAAGAGAAAATAATAGAAGAGGCCATCGCCAATAAAGATTTACTAATACTTATGCCCACAGGGGGCGGAAAATCCCTTTGCTTTCAACTTCCAGCACTACTAAAAGAAGGCATAACTATAGTTATATCTCCCCTCATCTCCCTAATGCAAGACCAAGTTATGGCTTTGCAGGATAACGGCATAGGAGCAACATTTCTTAATAGTACCCTAACCCTCAAGGAAACCAACTATCGAGAACAAGAAATTTTAGCAGGGAAAATAAAACTACTATACCTTGCCCCTGAAAGACTTGTTAGCGAAAGATTTCAACCCTTTTTACACACTGTTGCCCAAAAAATAGGAATATCAACCTTTGCCATTGATGAAGCCCATTGTATCTCCGAATGGGGTCATGATTTTCGTCAAGAATACCGAGAAATGAAGTATCTGCGCCATAAATTTCCCCAGATTCCCATTATTGCTCTCACTGCTACCGCTACTACAAGGGTACAACGGGATATTGTTCAGCAATTAAATTTACGTCAACCTCAAATCCATCGTTTTAGTTTCAATCGTCAAAATCTCTATTACGAAGTACAACCAAAAGAAACCCGTGCCTATCGTCAGCTTTTACATATAATTCGCTCCAATCAAGGATCAGGGATAATATATTGTTTTAGCCGTAAAAGCACTGAATCTATTGCCGAAAGACTGGAGAAAGATGGTGTTTCCGCTCTCCCTTACCATGCTGGATTAAGTGATAAAATGCGATCGCAATATCAAACGAGCTTTATCCGAGACGATGTCAGAATAATGGTAGCTACCGTCGCCTTTGGTATGGGCATCAATAAACCCGATGTCCGTTTTGTCATCCATCACGATTTACCCAAAAATATTGAAAGCTACTATCAAGAGTCGGGAAGGGCAGGAAGAGATGGGGAAAAAGCTAAATGTATTTTACTCTATAGTCTTGGAGATAAGCAAAAAATCAACTACTTTATCAAGCAAAAAACTAATCCTCAAGAACAGAAAATTGCCCACACTCAACTAAAAACCGTTATCGAATATGCCGACACCAACTATTGTCGTCGTATCGTTCAATTAAGCTATTTTGGGGAAAAATTTGGCGGTGATTGTGGTAACTGTGATAATTGCTTAAACCCAAAGCCCATCGAGGATTGGACTATTGAAGCTCAAAAATTTTTATCCTGTATTGCCCGTACCAATGAACGTTTTGGCATGAAACATATTATAGATGTTTTAAGAGGTTCAAGGGATAAAAAGATATATCAATATGGACATCATTTATTATCAACTTATGGCATAGGAAAAGATCACACTGCTGATGAGTGGAAAAATTTAGGAAAATCTCTTATTTATCAAGGAAAATTAAATCAAACAAATGATGGTTTTAGTATTCTCAAATTAAACCAAAAAAGTTGGGATATAATGAAAGGTAAAAGCTCCGTAGAAATAGCGGTGAAAGGAAAACAAGTGGATAAAGTTTTTCGAGATTTAAACTCAAAAGCCATCGAAGTTGAAATGCTTTTAGAAAGGTTAAAAATATTGAGAAAAAGATTGGCTGATTTAGAAAATATTGCCCCCTATGTTATTTTTGCCGATTCCACTCTCAAGGTTATGGCACAAATGCAACCTAACAATAAACAAAGATTTTCTCAACTTTCAGGAGTAAATGACTATAAATTAAAAAAATATGGGGATCAATTTATTTCTGAAA
>PXEJ01000421.1 GCA_003566215.1 Cyanobacteria bacterium T3Sed10_376R1m
TAACATAAATAGAGAACCCAAATTAAGTTAAACTAATCATAATAAAAAAATAATACTTGTATTTTAAGATGAGCATAGTAAGTCAAGTTATTCTCAAAGCAGACGATGAACTGCGTTATCCTAGTAGTGGAGAACTACAAGGAATAAAAAACTATTTAGATTCAGGCTTAATCCGTTTAAAAATAGCTGAAACCTTAGCAGAAAACGAAAAGAAAATCGTAGAAAAAGCTAGTAGAGAGTTATTCAGAAAACGCCCTGACTATCGTGCAGCCGGAGGTAATGCCTCTGGACAAAAACAATATAATCAGTGTTTAAGAGATTTCGGTTGGTATTTACGTCTTGCTACTTATGGTGTCTTAGCCGGAGACAAAGAACCTATTGAAACAATTGGTTTAATCGGTGTAAAAGAAATGTACAATTCCCTCGGAGTACCTCTTGCGGGGATGGTTGAATCAATTCGTTGTCTAAAAGACGCATCTCTAGGACTACTAACCAAAGAAGAAGCACAAGAAACTGCCCCTTACTTTGATTATATGGTTCAAATAATGTCTTAAATTAATCCTAAATAGATTGGATTATTTGGTTTGGGCTTGTTTATCAAGCCCATTTTAATCATAAAAATCTTTCCCGCTATTTCCTATCTTCTCTTGTAACCTATTAAAATTAAACTAGGTTCAATTACAAAGTAACCCGTGGTGAATAAAAAGTCTTTTCCTTCTCAAAATAAAATATCATCTTGGGTAGAAAAAAAACTATGGTTATCTTCACTTTTATACTGTTTAGTTTATTTAGCAATAGGTTGGTCTATTGGTTCTCAAACTCCATTATTAGTTCAAACTTTTGAAAATTTTATTGAATCATTCAATTTTGTTATTGAAAATCATATTTTAATCGAAATAGTTAGACTATCCTCTTTGCTTGTTATTATGAGTATTTCTTTGAGTTTAATTCACCCTCTTTCTATGATAACTTTTATTTTTGAAGAAAGTCTAAACTCTGATTCAAAAGCTTTTTTTTCTATTTTATTTTGGTCAGTTTTATTAGTTTTTATTTTTTGCTATTTCGATTACTTTGCTGATATTTTAGTAGTAACATCTTCAACAATTTTATTTCGCTTGGATTTACAAAAACAGAAGAAAAAGCAGTGGCCAACCTTATTTATTATAATAGTTTTGGCTTTTTTATTCTTTAGCGCTGGTCTTTTTTTATTTGAATACTTTAATTACTAAAAAATCATAATGGCAACTAAAACAAAAAAGAAAGATATATTTAAAAAAGGAGTGATCATAATTTCAGGGTTAGCATTTTTTTGGTTTTCTGCATCGGCAGTTATTAATATGATCATGAATCCTCAAACTTCTGGAGAAGAAGGAGATATTTCAGAAAATATATCTCCTGATAATCAATTACAGCAAGAGATAAATGGTTATGAATTAGTTTTAGAAAATGAGCCTGATAATCGTTTTGCGTTAGAAAGGTTGGTAGAACTTTATTTACAAGGGGGAGAGTTAAATTCTGCTCTTCCCTATATGGAAAAATTGGTAGAACTTAATCCTGAAAATGAACAATATCAAGAAGTGTTAAGTATTATTGAACAAGGTATAGAGGCTCAACAGAATCCAGAAAATCTCCCTTTAGAATCAGAACCAATTCCGAATAATCCTGATGAGGGTGAATAAATTAGATAAATTTGAGATATTTTTTGATAATTTGTATGGTTAGAAAAAAAATTAATAAGTTTAAATTTTTTCTTTTTTATTTTTCTAATTACAAGCAAAACTGTTCAATAAACTACAATTAACTAATGTTATTAAGTTAACTTTAGCCCTAAAATTATTATGTATTTAAAATTAGACTATTTATGAAAATTCCTGTATTAGATTTAAAACTTCAATATCAGCAGTTAAAAACCGAGATTGATAGTGCGATCGCCCTTGTGCTAGAATCAACACAATTTGTATTAGGTCCTGAGGTACAAAAACTAGAACAAGAAATTGCTACTTATTTGGGCGTAAAACACGCCATAGGAGTAAACTCTGGCACAGATGCCTTAATAATTGCCCTTCGTGCCTTAAATATTGGTCAAGGAGATGAAGTTATTACCACTTCCTTTTCTTTTTATGCCAGTGCCGAATCTATCAGTTTAGTGGGGGCAAAACCTGTATTTGCCGATGTTGATGCAGATAGTTTTAATATCAATCCTGAGAGTATTAAAGAAAAAATTACTCCTCAAACAAAAGCTATTATGCCAGTGCATCTTTACGGGCAACCAGCAAAAATGGCAGAAATTAAAGCCATCGCTCAAGAATATGGCTTAAAAATAGTAGAAGACTGCGCCCAAGCTTTTGGAGCAAAATATTACGGCGATTGTCTAGGATGCGAACAAAAATGTAGTCAAGAAACAAGAAAAAATATTACAAATCAATATGTTGGCAGTATTGGAGACATAGGGGCATTTTCCTTTTATCCCACCAAAAATTTAGGAGCTTATGGAGATGGGGGTATGATTGTCACAAATCAGGATGATATTGCCGAATTAGCCAAAATGCTGAGAGTTCATGGAGCAAAAAAGAATTATCATAATGAAATGTTGGGATATAATTCCCGTCTTGACAGTTTACAAGCAACGATTTTAAGAGTTAAATTAAAATATATAAATCAGTGGAATGAAGCTAGAAAAAAAGTTGCTCAAACTTACAATCAATTATTAGCAAATAACCCAATTATTATTGCTCCAAAATTTTCTCAGGGTCATGTTTTTCATCAATATACCATTAGAGTTACCAATGGAAAAAGAGATGAATTAAAGGAATATTTGGCTAGTCAAGAGATTGGTAGTATGATTTATTATCCAATTCCTCAAGATCAATTACCAGTTTATAAGGAACAATATAAACCTAATTCAATGACCATGAAATTAGCCTCAGAAGTTTTAAGTTTACCTATTTATCCTGAACTATCAGAAACCCAAATTAAGGAAGTCGCAACAACTATTATTGGGTGGACAAAGAATTAGGTTTTGCTGAAAAAGTGCTATGGCAGGGAGAATTGACAATTAATAATTATGAGATTTTATGTGTAATCTAAAAATCTTTTTACAATTTTCCTCCACCCACAATAGTTACAATTTCTAATTTATCTCCCCCATTGACAATGGTAGAATCCCAAAATTGGCGATGTAAAATTTCCCCATTGTACTCCACGGCAATTAAGCGTAAATTAAATTGTAAAGTTTGTAATAAGTGACTCAAAGAAAGATTACTTGGACAGTCACAGGATTTTCCATTAACTACTATATTTATTTTGTCTTGACTCATATTTTTAAATATCTTCAGGAAAAATTTTTCAGTAAATGCTAATTGTTCATGATTCGGTGTCCAATGTCACGGCGATAGTAAATTCCCTCAAATTGTATTTCATCTATGGCGTTATAGGCAGATGCGATCGCACTTTGAAAATCATCAGCTACGGCAGTAACCCCCAAAACTCGACCACCATCGGTCAAAATAGTATTATTATCTAACCTTGTCCCCCCATGAAAAATTGTTGCTCCCTTATTTTGTGCCTCGGTAATACCAGAAATAACCTTACCCTTTTCATAATTACTCGGATAACCAGCCGATGCTGCCACCACACAAACGGAACTTCCTTCGTGCCAGAGGAGGGGGGGCAATGAAGATAATTTTTGCTCGGCACAGGCTAAGAGAACTTCAAATAAGGAAGTTTTTAACATGGGTAACACCGCCTGAGTTTCAGGATCTCCAAAACGACAGTTAAACTCTAGGGTTTTCGGTTCACCCTCTGGGGTAATCATCAATCCAGCATATAGCACCCCTCGATAGTCAATGGATTTGCGTTGTAATGCCTTTAATGTTGGTTCTAAGATTTCTTTTGTAATGCGATCGCCCATCGCCTCATTGACAAGGGGAGTCGGGGCGTAAGCTCCCATACCTCCAGTATTTGCCCCAGTATCTCCTTCCCCAACTTGCTTATGATCTTGGGCGGCAATTAAAGGGCGGATAGTGATACCATCAGTGAGAGCTAAAACCGAAACTTCTTGCCCCCTTAAAAATTCTTCTACTACCACCGTACCAAAGTTTTGAGCAAAAAGTTCATCGATCGCCCTTAAAGCTTCATCTAAAGTCATAGCCACCACAACCCCTTTTCCCGCAGCCAAGCCATCAGCCTTTACCACAATGGGAGTACCTTGTTGAATTATGTAATCTTTCGCCGGTTGTGCTTGAGTGAAAGTAGCTGATTTTGCAGTAGGTATATTCGCACTAATCATTAAGTCTTTAGCCCATGACTTACTAGCCTCAATGGTTGCTCCAGCCTTAGTCGGACCAAATACTTTTATGTCATGTTTCTGAAGATAGTCTGTAATACCCAATGACAAAGGTAACTCTGGACCTACGACTACTAAATCGATGGCTTTTTCCCTAACCAAACCTACTATACCAGCAAAATCCTCAAGGGCGATCGCCACATTCTCACAATTTTCTAACATTGCCGTACCACCATTACCCGGAGTGCAAAAAACCCTTGTTACTTGAGGAGACTGCAACAACTTCCATGCCAAAGCGTGTTCTCTGCCACCATTGCCAACCACTAAAACTTTCACTCTAATTCTATCTTACTAATTATCTACAAGCCTTTATCTTAGCAGTTAAGGGGGCTATAACTGACAATGAATTATAACCATGTCTGCTTGTAGTTTATTCCTTGTCTCCGTCTTA
>PXEJ01000171.1 GCA_003566215.1 Cyanobacteria bacterium T3Sed10_376R1m
AATTTTTTCTTTCTACTGTGAAAGCGTTTTCATAAGGGACCGGGCGATCGATGAAAGCGCTTACATTATATTTTTTTTGTAAAAAGTATTGACATTATATGTTTTTCGTGGTATAATAAGTTATACAATTAAAGGAGTGATAGAGATGTGTTATAAATCACCAACTATTTATAAAAAAACTTTACAAGAAATTAAAATTGAAATTGAACAAAGAAAAAAAGCGAAAAAACTTATCAAAAAATTATCAAAAAAGGGTTGACATATAATTATAACTATGTTATAATATATATATAAGGTTAAGAGATTTCAACCTAAAAATCTTAAAGTTTCAAGAAAGGGTTTCACACTATGAGAAAATTTGCACCTTTGAGCGATATGGCTCGTAAAGCTTTACAAGCTTTAAAGGAACATGGAGATTTAACTTTAAAAGAGTTAAATGAAAAAACTGGAGAGAAATTCAATTCCAGCACTCTCAATGCTTTAAAAACTCGTGGTTTAGTTAATGCTGAGCCAAAAGAAGTTGAAGTCGTTGTCGTTCGCAAAGATACTGTCAATGTTTACAGCTTTGCACAAGATGAACCTACTGAATAGTAGGTTTTTCTTTTGCGTTGTTCACAGGAGAAAATAAAATATAATAGTTTGTGTACGAACTGTCGCGGCCGGTCTTGCTATGAAAACGTTTACATTAAAAAAAATATTGACATTATAACCGATTTCGTGTTATAATAAAGTATATTAAAGAAAGGGAAAGATAAAAATGAAAGCATTAGAACAAAGAGATTTACCTATTTACAATGAGCAATTTGTTTACCCATTATCTAACATCAAAAGACTTTATGAGATTTTAACTGAAAAAGGAATGATAAAGAAAGAGTTCAGAGCTAAAGATTTAAACGATTATGAAGAAAATAGTTTCTTTAGTGGTTCAATTATGTCAAAGTTAGTAAGATTAGGAGTTATAAAAAAAGTTGATGTAAAAAAAGAAGTTATTGAAATTCCTGACCCTTATGGGTTTACCAGTTTTAAAGATGAACAGGGTAAAGTATATGACCGATATGATGTTGGTAGATTAAAGCTTGGTACTAAAGTAACTATTTTGCGTGAAACAAAAGAAGTTTTAACAAGATATGCAGTTTACAAATTAAATTATGTTTCTTATGATAGTTTTTTAAGTAAAATGTTTACTCGTTTTGTTGATTTAACTGAAAGCCTTTAATTAAGGCTTTTTTAGTTGGAGTGAGTGTAAGCGCTTTCAAAGGTGACCGGCCGCGTGATGTAAGCGCTTTCATTATTTTATTTTATTTTTGGGCTTGACATTGCTTTGTTGTTATGTTATAATTAGTTATACATCAAAGAAAGGAGTAATTTATATGTTTGTTTACAAGATTTCTAACAAGGTAAATGATTTTGTCTATATTGGACTAACTACACGCAAAAATCCCGAAATAAGGTGGAAAGAGCATTTAAGGTCAAGTAAAACAGTTAATCGTAGGTTGTATAGAGCCATGAGAAAGCATGGTATAGAAAATTTTAAATTTGAAATTATTGCAACCTTAAAAGAACTTAAACATCACGACCTATTATTTAAAGTAGAAAGAGAGTACATAAAACAAAACAACTCATATTGGTTTGGTTATAATGATACTCTTGGTGGTAGTATTCCAACAAATAAGACAAGACCAAAACGTGGTAGAAAAAAATTAAAAGAAATTGTAGAAAAGGGTTGACAGCCCTTTTTTTATGTGATATAATAGACATATAGAGTAAAGAAAGGGTGTTTAAATGTATTACGAAAGATTAATGAAAGATTATGAAATAAGAAAAGGTGGTTTAAAACGTACTAAAGATAATATCACTAACTATTATATTAACGTTATTAGAGAAAAAACAGGGTGGGAACTTGAAGAAATCGAAGATGATTATGGAACTATTACAGTCTATTTCGGTCATGATAATTTTCCAGGAGTAATTTTTATCCAAATAGATGTTGAAACTATGAAAGTTTATGATTTTGATATCTTAGGTGAAATTGAAACTGACTTAAATCTTGAAAAGATTAAGGAACTTATCGAAAGATAAGTTTTTTGTTTTAAAATGTAAGCGCTTACATTTTTATTAATCCGGATCTGGAATGTAAGCGTTTACATTTTCAAGTAAGATTTTTAAATGAAAACATTTTCAAAAGATTGACATTTAAATTGTATCATGATATAATTAATTATAGAGGTGATAAAATGAATATTGAAGAAATTAAAAAATTTGATAAAGAAATTGAAAAAATATTTATGCGTGATATTGGGCGTGATATGCAATGGAAATCTATGATAAAATCTATTAAAAAGAAAATGAAAAAAATAGATAAAAAGTCTTTACATTAATGTTATATTGTGATATAATAGGTATATAAGATAAAGAAAGGGTGGAATTGATTATGACAAAAAAAGAACTTAGAAAAATTAAACGTATGAGTAAACTGAGCCCATGGGAATGGCTTACTACTAACATTTATAATGAAACTTTAAGCCAAAAAGCACTTTTTGGGAATGTTGTACTTGCTATTGTTATTGTATTAATAGCCATGTCTTACATAGCTTCAAACTAAAAGAGATTAAAAATAATGGAAAAGTAGCCGAAAGGTTACTCTTTTCTTTATCAATAAGAGTGTAAGCGCTTACATAAAAAATTGAAATAAGAACATTATTATTTTTTCTTTATTTCAATTTTTCTTGTATTTTTGAAATAAGAGAGTAAGCGCTTACATTTTTATTAATCCGGATCTGGAATGTAAGCGCTTACAAGTAAAAATTAAATTATTTTTAAAATATACTTGACATTGATTTAAATCTATGATATAATTAGTATATAAGATAAAAAATTGAAAGGGTGTTAAAATGAAAGTAAACAAAGATTTACTCAATATCGGAACTGCTATAAGCCTTATGGAGTTTTACCTTGAAGAAGGAAAAATAAGCGAGTTTGAAGGCAACTTTATTCTTAAACAGTTGGAAAAATCTCAAAGTCAAATAAAAAAAGAAATCATTCAAGACTTTGAAGAAATCTTCACTAACACTATGGTTGAATTAGGCATTGAAGATTGGTGGGTTTTAGCTGACAGTGAAAACTTTGAAATCGTAGAAGAAACTTGCGCTGAATTAGAAAACTATGACAGTAGATTGTTTGAGATGTGGAAAACTGAAATAATGGAAGACATTTAATTGTCTTCTTTTTTTGTTATAGAATGTAAGCGCTTTCAAAGGTCGACCGGTCCGGAAATGTAAGCGCTTTCAAAGATATGGATCCAAAATGAAAACGTTTACATAAAATCTTTTTTTATTTTTAGCCATTTTTCGTTTGACATTATCTTAAAATCGTGATATAATAAGGTATACTTAAAAAAAGAAAGGGTGTTAATTATGGCAAAACTATCTAAAGGTTCAATTCGTGCGTTGGAAATGTTGCGCGAAGGTCATGACTTTGCTTTCAAAATGAAAGACAATGGCTTTAATGTTAATGGCTCACACTTGGGCGCATTAGTTCGCAATGAGTTAGCGACTGCTACTGATGTTCAGTTGGTTTGTGAGTGCTGTGGTGCAAAGCGTAAAGTTAAGCGTTATGCTTTGACTGAAAAGGGTAAAACCTTTTCACAAGATGGGGAGTAATCCCCATTTTTTTTGATAGGAAATGTAAGCGCTTTCACGGATCGACCGGTGTAGAGATGTAAGCGCTTACACGTGACTAAATTTTAAAGATTTTTATCCTCGTTCGCAAAATGTGATAAAATGTAAGCGCTTTCATGGATCGGCCGGTTGCACTGAAAGCGCTTACATGTCAAGTTTTTTCTCTCACTTTATTTGAAATCTTTCCAAACTACCGGGCGATCATTGACCCCATATCCCAATCGGTCAACAAGCAAGAAGCAGGACGATCAAGCAGCAAGACGATCAGGATTCTCAAAGGGCACCCTTATTTAGAATTATTACGAATAAGAAGCAGGAAAACCTTTGACATTTACAATAATGTGTAGTATAATATATATATAAGGTAAAGGAAATAACAAAAACACCTTACAAATAACATTATAAAATAAATTGCGAAATAAGCCTTGACATTTACACCAAGATGTAGTATAATATATATATAAGATAAAAAAATAAAAGGAGAGTGTTTATCACTATGGCGAAACGTCCTGAATTATCACCAGTTGCAAAAGAAGTATTAGAAGTATTGAAGTCTGCAGGTAAATCTATGACTTTAGCTGAAATCAAAGAAGTCATGCCAAATGCTAATTCTGCTCATTTGACTGCTTTAAAGAATCGTGGTTTAGTTGGCGCTGAACAAGTCGAAAAAGAAGTGGTTACTGTTGCTAAGCGTAAAGTTAATGAGTACGCTGTTCTCGAAGACGTAGAGTAGTTTTCATAGGGTTTGGGGTTCACCCGCATAGGCGAAAACCCCAAATCTTCATCAAAAAAATTGGAATTTAATCTTGACAAAAACAGTAAATTGTGGTATAATATTTATATAAAGTAAAAAATAGTTATGTGGTTGGGGTAAGGCATTCCCCGTAATGGTCAAGGTCTTGGGCTAAACACCCTAAACGTACAATTGCCCACTAACTATCAAAAATAGTTATGTGGTTGGGGTTGGGATGCCCCGTAATACCATTCCCTCCTGTTAAATCCTGAAAATGGTAATACGAACAGAAGACTGGAATTGTCC
>PXEJ01000154.1 GCA_003566215.1 Cyanobacteria bacterium T3Sed10_376R1m
GATTATAAAAAAAACTCCCTACTCTCCAACATTTTATAAGGAATATCTCCCATAGCCTCTTGAAATTGACTATTAATTGATTCTAAATCAGCCACACAAATTCTTTTCCATAAATCCCTAGTTTGCCATCGAATAACAATAATAATAACAGTATCATCATCAGGATCAAACCAAATTTCCTTATCCACAAAACCTCGACACCTAGACAACCTAGAAGTCCAAATTTTGCGATCCAATCCTAAGAATATATCCTTATAAGATTTTTCTACCTGAAACTTCAACCATTCAATCACCATAGAAGATAAATTATGTGGAAAGTTTTAATGATACGATTAAAACACCTATATAATTATTAACCTGACTAAAATATACTTACATTAATTATGCCTGATTTTTTACCTATTGCCTACTTTGAAGGCAAGTTTATTCCTTTTGCCCAAGCGAATATTTCCATAGCAACTCATGCTTTACACTATGGTACAGGAGCTTTTGGAGGGTTACGAGGAACAATTAATCCCCAAAATCCAAAACAAATATTATTATTTCGTTTAGACCGTCATTGTCAAAGA
Organism: Cyanobacteria bacterium T3Sed10_376R1m; assembly: GCA_003566215.1. GTDB lineage: Bacteria > Cyanobacteriota > Cyanobacteriia > Cyanobacteriales > Cyanobacteriaceae > Cyanobacterium. The sequence continues at coordinate 570 of PXEJ01000154.1, forward strand.
TTAAGTAATAGTGCAAAATTTCTTCATTACGACTTGCCCAGTAGCAAAATTTATCAAGTAATCCAAGATTTTGTTAGTAAAAATGCCCCCGAAAAACCTTTTTATATTCGTCCATTTGTTTATACCTCCGATTTAGGAGTTGCCCCAAGATTACATAATATCGAAAAAAACTTTTTTGTCTATGGCTTAGAAATGGGAGATTATCTTTCCCCCGATGGCATTAGTTGTCGCATTAGCTCTTGGTATCGCCAAGAAGACCGTAGTTTACCCCTTAGAGGAAAAATCAGTGGGGCTTACATAACCTCTGCCCTAGCTAAAACTGAAGCCGTTGATGCTGGTTTTGATGAAGCTATTTTAATGAATTCTCAGGGTAAAGTATGTGAAGCTACGGGCATGAATATTTTTATGGTTAGAAATAATAAACTTATTACTCCTAGTTTTGATCAAGATATTTTAGAGGGTATTACTAGGGATAGTGTCATTACCATTGCCAATAATTTAGGTATTGAAGTCGAACAAAGAAATATTGATAAAACTGAATTATTTATCGCCGATGAAGTATTTTTATGTGGTACTGCAGCAAAAGTTACCCCAGTTAAAAAAATAGAAAATTACCATCTTCCAGAAGCTAAAACTATTACCTTTAAAATTAAAGAAACCCTTACTAATATTACTGAAAATCGAGATTCTAATTATCAAGATTGGATTACTGTTATTGATATTTAATCTTGTTATCAAAAAGGTTAGCCCTTAACAATTACGAAAATATGTTGGTGAGCAAACCATAATATTATAAAGACGTTGAATGCAACGTCTTTAGCCGGTAGTTTTCATTATTGCTATAAACGAAAATATTTAATATAATAAAGTGAAACAGTAATTTAGCTTAGAAAAAGAATAGTAAAATAATAGGTTAAGCTCTTACTAATAGGGGAAAAATAATGGAATTTTTAATTAGCACTTTAACAGTTTTCACTTCTCTTTTATCAGTAGGGGGATTTATTATTAATAGTAGTTTTACTAATGCAATAAAAGAGCGATCGCACTCCGTAGAAGAAATAGAAGTAAGAGTAGAAAATGTTCCTACCCACAACATTATTAAGGGCGAAATAGATAGCATAAAATTAGCAACTAGGGGATGGGGCTTAACAGAAAATTTTCGCCTAGAAGAGTTTGAACTAGAAACTGACCCCCTCAAATTCGATTTTGGAAGAATCAGAGAATTAAATGCCGAAAATTGGCGTGAAATTGTCAATTTACCCATACAAATGGGCATTCGCACCGTTATAAACGAAGATGATCTTAACCAATTAGTGCGATCGCCACGTATTCAAGAAATAATCAGCAGATTCATCCCCCCCTCAAGCCCCGCAGGTTTTGAAATAGAAAATATTAACTTTGACCTAAAATCAAATCAACGAATCAAAATTAATACCACTGCACAATCAATACAATCCAATCAACAAAAAATAAATCTTAGTATAGAATTTGGAGTAGAAATTGTTGAAGGTCATAGAATCCTAATCCGAGAACCCCAAGGAACATTAAATGGACAACCCATATCAAATAACCTATTACAAGGATTTACTGATAATATTAATATGCAATTAGACCTACGTAGATTACAAGCATCAGGAATTACCGCCAGAATTCTACAATTTGACATTCAAGACAACACCATAGAACTAACCTCGTTAATCCACATTCCCAATCGTTAGAATAATCAATTATTCAATCAATAGCAAAACAACATAAAAAATACTATGTCAGACCAAAACCCCAATCCCTTTTCATCTTCCAAAAACCTCGTCATTGCCGCCACAGCAATTCTCGCTATGGGTACAATTGGTGCATGGTTTGCCTATACTTCCCTAGATAAAGCTATTAACCAACAACCACCAGATAACCCAGTCGTTGTCGAACCCGTTGACCCTACAATCCCCATACCAGAAGATACACAACAAACACAACTATACCTGTTAGACGAAAATCTTGAAATTGTTCCCACAACAATTCAAATGCCCAAAACAGAAAATGAACAAGCCTTTCTAACCAACACATTTGAATCTTTATTAAAACTCTCCCAAGAAACGAGCAATAACACAGCCATTCCCCAAGATACCGAACTACTAAATTTAAACATCCAAGAGGATGGAATTCACCTTGACCTATCCTCAGAATTTAACACAGGGGGAGGTAGTGCCTCAATGATTGGACGTTTAGGACAAGTTATATACACAGCCACTACCCTAGATCAAAATGCCCCTGTCTGGATTAGTATTGAGGGTGAGCCCTTAGAAGTTTTGGGAGGAGAAGGCTTAATAGTAGATCAACCCATGACCAGAGAATTATATATGCTTAACTTTGCATTTTAACCTCACCCTTAAGAGATGAGCCTTTAAAAAAATAGACTTAACTTATTTTATAATGTATAGAAAAATACTTCTTTTTTGTCTAATTGTACTAACCCTCCTTTTTGGAAATAATTCCTTAGCTTTAGCCCAAGATAGAGTATTTCTAGATTTATCCTTAGACTTTATTGATAGTTACCAATTAACACAAAAAAACTATCAAGATACTGTGGTTGGTGGTTTATCTGGTATTACCTATAACCCTCAAAAAGATGAATATTATGCCATATCTGACGATCGCTCCAGGAAATCTCCAGCTCGTTTTTATACCCTAAAAATCAACCTCGATAACAACAAAATTAATAACATCAAAATAGAGGGGGTAACATTACTCAAAAACAGACAAGGAGAACTATATCCAAATAATACCATTGATGCAGAAGGAATTGCATTTAGTCCTCGCAATAGTGTTTTTATTTCCAGTGAAGGAGTCAGTAATAGACAAATTCCGCCCTTTATTAACGAATATGATTTGAATGGTAATTTGTTGTCAGAAGTACCTATTCCCAAACACTATATCTATGATCAAGAAAAAGGAATCGGAGTTCAAGATAATTATGGTTTTGAATCCTTAACCATTAAAGCCAATGGGACAATGAAAGAAGATCCCTTTCGTTTGTTTAGTGCCACAGAATTAGCCTTAACTCAAGATTTTGACCGTGACAAAAATATTAATAGTTTGTTGCGCAGTCGTTTGATGCACTATGTCGTTAATCCTTTCGGGCAACCCGTTTTGATTGCAGAACACCTATACCCAGTTGCCACGCCCAATTTTGGTGTAGTTGCCAATGGTCTAAGTGCCTTGTTTGCTTTACCCCAAGAAGGATACATACTCAGTTTAGAAAGAACTTTAGGCCTTAGGGGTTTTGGTGCTAAGATTTTTCAGATAGTTATGGGTAATGCCAGTGATATTTCCAACGAAGAAAGTTTAGGGGGAAATATAGATAATATCAACCCTCTCAAGAAAAAGTTACTTTTAGATTTAAAAGATTTAGACGTTAAATTGGACAATTTAGAGGGGATGACCTTTGGAGGTAAATTGCCCGATGGTAGTCAAAGTTTGATTTTAGTCAGTGATGACAATTTTGCCCCTGAAAGACAAAAAACTCAATTTTTATTATTCACAGTCCATTAATTCTTGAGGGATTGAAATATATTCAACCCCTTATATCTTTCTACCACTTCAAACCGTGGTAATCCCATAGGATTTTTTTAAAAATTGATATTTATATAATTGTATTATCAGCGATCGAAGCATTTTTAATAATCACAACAATACCACTACGAATTAAAAATCCTTCATCCTCTCGGTTAGCTTCTTCTACTCTATCCTTGTTGATAATTTGAACATTTTGTCCAATTCTGGCATTTTTATCAACGATCGCACGACGAACAATAGAATTTGCCCCTATACCCACAGGAACTTCTTTTTTCTTTAATTTTTCCTGTCTGAGGCTGTAAGGTTCATAAAAATCAGCCCCCATAATTAAAGTATCTTCAATGGTGCAATTAGTTTCAATGCGAGTTCTAACCCCTAAAACACAATGATTAATACTACACTCCTTAATAATACAACCTTCCCCAATAATAGATTGAGTTACTTGGGAATCAAGTAATTTTGTCGGGGGTAAATAACGGGAGCGAGTATAAATAGGTGCTTTTTCATCATAGAAACTAAAGTCGGGCTGGGGTTGTTTAGTTAAA
>PXEJ01000292.1 GCA_003566215.1 Cyanobacteria bacterium T3Sed10_376R1m
AATTGTCGAGATCCCTTTTACGGGTTTGGAGACCATGATATGTTAGAAGTTTTTAACCAGTCGGTGCGAATTGCTCACCTAGACACTCCTTACAGTGACTGGATTACCTCTGTTACAAAAATTCCAGCTGATTTGATGAAATTACCGAAACTAGGAAAAATAAGCCTAAATTGTCCAGCGAATTTTATCATATTTAAAGCTCGTTATTTTAGTGAATTATTATCAAGGAATCAGGGCGATCGCACTTTGATTAGAGAGGGGGAAATTGTCCCAACCACATTGCCAGATTATTCAGAATTAGATCCAATAATCAATAATTGAAATCCATTAGAACAAGTTAAAATATTTTAGCGGAACAAAAAACTGTGATATAATGAATATTGATATTCTGAGAAAGTTTACTGATAAAGAAAGTAAATAAACTCAAAAATAAAACAAAATTTAGGTAAAATCAATCCGAAAAACAGTCCATATAAACTAAGAACTATTTATTCTTTAAAGTATTTAGCCAATAAGAAAATCATGATAATTGAATCACAATACTTTCAAGGCACAAAGAAAGTAAGACACAATTTTTTAAGGCATTGTTAGTCACAAAATAAGAATTCAAAATTTTTAGACAAATTATCGGGAGATATAAAAATGATTTCGATTGCAATGCCCCTTCATATAAATCGATGGAAAACCGTTAGCTTTCCCTCAACCTTATACCTTTGCCCCGTGTTAGACTTACTTTTAACCAAAATTCCCCCCGAACTACACCCAGAAATTAGACTAGGATTACAAGAAGCCCTCGTAAACGCAGCTAAACATGGAAACGAGCTTGACCCAAGTAAATCAGTGATCGTAAAATTTTCCTATCAAAGGGGAGAATATTCATGGTTAATTTGTGACCAAGGGGATGGCTTTTGTCAGTGCAAATGTTCTGCTCCCGAAGAAATACTACCTCCGGAAGACTCCATGAACGGTAGGGGGTTATGTATGTTACATACTATCTTTGATCAAGTTTTATGGAATAAACAAGGTACTCAGGTAAAACTTTGTAAACAAGTTCATCATCATTACTTTTCCCCCAAAGCAACACTTGTTAATTAGGGGGATTTTTTTTGTTTGTCATAATGAATCAAACACAGACTCAATCTTTAGACTCTGGTAGTACAAGTTCAAGATTAATAGATTGAGAAAATGCGATCGCAAGTTCCTTTAAATCATCAATTTTTTCCAAATAAGGAAAATAACCCAACACAGGAATTTTAGTCAAAGATTCAATCATCTCCCTTGGAGTCCATTGATTTTTTTGCTCCTCCGTACAAAAATCAACACAATTAAAAATAATTCCCTTTAATTTAACCTTGTGGTGACGAGCAAGGGCAACATTTGCCACCGTATGGGCGATCGCCCCAAACCTAACAGGAACCACCAAAATAGTATCCAAACACCAACTACCAGCCAAATCAGCAATGGTAAACTCATCAGTAATAGGAGAACCCAAACCCCCCAAACCCTCCACAAAAACCACATCCTTACTCTGTTCCAACTTAACCAAAGATTGCCAAATCAACCCCAAATCAATATTTCTATTTTCCAACGCCGCCGCCACAGGAGGAGCAAGGGGAGCATCAAACCTCAGGGGAATTACCCCATCATCAAAAAAACGACCATAAAACTCCCCATCACCCTCAACACCCGTTTGCAATAACTTCATCAAACCCGTAGATAAATCGGGAAAAAAATACTGATAATAAGCCCTCAAAGCCGTAATAATAATAGTTTTTCCAGCATCAGTATCCGTCCCAGCAATAAATAAAGTTTTCATGAAAAAGTTAACAACCGATTAAAATAAATGAGCCAAAATGTTATATATATTGTAAATTAGAATACAGAGTAAAACATTTTTAGTCCTAAAGGCTAAACATAAAAGTATTACATTATTATTAAATTCTAAGAGGTTAAAGAATTTGCCGTGAGTCATTCTGCCACTTTAACACTCAGTCCCATGTTACAACATCAAGTCTCAGACAATAATCGCCTTAGATTATTCTCAGGCTCGGCAAACATAGGACTAGCTACGGAAGTAGCACGCTATCTAGGCATGGATTTAGGACCAATGATTAGAAAAAGATTCGCAGATGGAGAACTATACGTTCAAATCCAAGAATCAATCAGAGGTTGTGACGTATATTTAATTCAACCCTGCTGTAATCCTGTCAATGATAACTTAATGGAGTTGCTGATCATGATTGATGCTTGTCGTAGAGCATCAGCACGGCAAATTACTGCAGTTATCCCCTACTATTCCTATGCGAGAGCCGATCGCAAAACTGCTGGTAGAGAATCCATTTCCGCAAAATTAGTCGCAAATCTCATCACCGAAGCTGGGGCAAATCGAGTTCTAGCCATGGACCTGCACTCAGCCCAAATTCAAGGTTATTTTGATATACCCTTAGATCATGTTTACGGTTCCCCCGTAATCCTTGACTATTTAAATCAAAAACAACTAGAAGATTTCGTTGTAGTATCCCCTGACGTAGGTGGTGTAGCAAGGGCGCGGGCATTTGCTAAAAAATTAAATGATGCCCCCCTTGCCATCATCGATAAACGTCGTCAAGCCCATAACGTCGCCGAAGTAATGAACGTCATCGGTGATGTTAAAGGCAAAGATGCAATCTTAGTTGACGACATGATCGACACAGCCGGAACATTATTAGAAGGAGCAAGACTCTTGAAAAAAGAAGGAGCTAAGAAAATTTACGCCTGTGCAACCCACGCCGTATTTTCTGGCCCTGCGGTTTCTCGTCTCTCTAGTGATGTTTTTGAAGAAGTCATTGTCACTAATACGATTCCCGTACCCCTTGATAATTATTTTCCTCAGTTGAAAGTGTTATCCGTAGCCAACCTTCTCGGAGAAACCATCTGGCGTATCCATGAAGATAGCTCCGTTAGCATCATGTTTCGCTAACATTTAATTAACAAAGAGTAAAAACCCTTGTTTTGAATCTAGGTTACATAGAGACGTTTTCTCAAGCGTCTCTTTATTTTTGTTTATTAAAAGATGGCAAAAACATTTTTACTTAAAAAATAAAAAAAGCAACAAAAAAATCTACATCAGTTAATTCCCATGAATATAACCGTTAATCTACCCATCTTAAAATTAGATTGTTGCACAAAAGATGACATAATTAGCTACTTTCAAGATGCTTGGCACACCGAAGACATCTTATTTAAAACCATCATAGATCATCGGGCTTTTTATCTCAATCCCGATCGCCTGCGTAATCCTTTATTATTTTATCTAGGGCATTCAGCGGTATTTTATATCAATAAATTAGTCATCGTTGGATTATTAAAAGAAAGAATAAATCCAAACTATGAAACACTTTTCGAGATGGGAGTTGATCCAGAATTGCCCGATGAGTTGGAAAAAACCCTTAAAAAGATTCGTCAAAATTCCCTCGAAGACATCTGGGCATATCGTCAACAAGCCTATCAACTAATTATTAATCTCATTCAAAACACTCCCTTATCTTTACCCATAGATATAAATAGTCCATGGTGGGCGATTATGATGGGCATTGAGCATCAAAGAATTCATATTGAAACCTCCTCGATGCTAATTAGGCAACTACCCCCTAACCTAGTACAAAAACCCAATACTTGGCATTATGCTCTCTCCGTTGGTAAGCCCCCAGAAAATGAGATGATTTTAGTTGATGGTGGCATAGTCAACTTAGGGAAAAAAGAGAATGATTTCTTCTATGGTTGGGATGTGGACTTTGGAACAAAAAAGGTTGAAGTTGAGCCTTTTTTAGTCAATAAATATATGATTACTAACTATGAATTTCTAAAATTTGTGGAAGAAAAAGGTTATCAAAATCAAAATTATTGGCATGATGAAGGTTGGCAATGGTTACAAAAAGAAAACCGTTATTATCCTAAATTTTGGCTAAAAAATGAACAAGGATATAAATATAGAGCCACTTTTGATGAGCTAGATTTACCTTTAGATTACCCTGTGGAAGTTAATCACCATGAGGCGATCGCATTTTGTCGTTACTTAAGCCATAAAACAGGAAAAAAATATAGTTTAATGGGTGAAGCTCAATGGCATTTAGCCTGTGGACAAAATAACAACATAGATAACTATAACCTCAATTTAAAGTATAGTTCCCCTACCCCTGTCGGTAGCATAACCACCGCTCAAAGTAGTCAAATTTATGACTTGAGAGGGAATGTATGGGAATGGCTAGGGGATGTATTTACCCCCCTCTCAGGATTTCACCCCCATTATCTTTACCAAGACTATTCCGCTCCATTTTTTGATAATCGTCATTATCTATTAGCCGGTGGTGCATGGATAACCACTGGTACACAAGCCACTCCCTACTATCGTAATTGGTTTCGTCCTCATTTTTATCAACACGCCGGGTTTAGGTTGATTGAAATTGATAGATAAAACCCATGGAATAGTGATCTTGAAAAGTCTTCGGAAATGGTAGTTTATGATAGGATTTGAACTCAATAAAAGATGATAACAGAATTTTATGGATAACAACTATGATGTGATTGTCATTGGTGGAGGCTTAACTGGTTCAGCTTTAGCCTACGAGTTAGCAAAAAAAA
>PXEJ01000008.1 GCA_003566215.1 Cyanobacteria bacterium T3Sed10_376R1m
CTTTAGCAATAAATCGTTCATTATCTTCTCCTCTAGATAACTTTTGTTCTTCAACAACATAGGTAGGTAGAGATTTATGAACCCTCTGAGTCCACTCTTGCAGGGCATCCTTATAATTTTGCCTTGCCGGGTCTGCGTGAACTTGAGCCGCTTTTTCTGATAAAATCGGATCTAGCCAATAACGAATTAATTCCATCGTTGTGGTGCTTTCATATAATGCCCCCAACACCGCCTCAAAGGCATCGGCTAAACGGGAGATACGACCCATTCTATCTCCTCTAACGTTAGGAGTTATAAGAAGATAATTCTCAACGCCATACTGTTCTGATATTTCGGCCAAAAAGCGATCGCTCACTATTACCGAACGAATAGCCGCATAGTCTCCTACGGGCAAGTCTGGGTAGATTTCTTTTAGTAATTCTGCCGCACTTAAACGCACCACAGCATCTCCCACAAACTCTAATTTCTCATAGTTGTTTACCTGAGAAACGCTCGGATGGGTCAAGGCTAGATCTAATAATGTCCAATCGACTTTTGATAAATCTGTTAAACCGAGTTTTTTTAATAATTTTTGTAATTCTATTCTACGACGGGGATCTGTTATTGTCATTACAGGATGTTACGAAAACTTGTTGATGTTGTGCTAGATAACTAATCAAGAGTAATCTTTTATTTTAACACTTTTAAAGTTTAGTTTGCTTTTTTTGTTGATTAACTAATTCTACCCCCCTTGATGTTCCTAACCTGGTGGCCCCTGCATTGATAAGGGCGATCGCAGTGTCTAAATCACGGATTCCTCCAGAAGCCTTAACCCCAACTTGCCCCTTTCCTATTTTATTTAAAAAAGCAACATCCTCCACCGTCGCACCCCCAAACCAACCCGTGCTAGTTTTAAGATAACTCACCCCTGCCGAAAGGCAAATTTCAGCGGCTATTTTCTTCTCTTCATCCCTCAAACGACTGGTTTCTAAGATAGCCTTTACACTCACCCCAGTTTCTTCACAAATAGAAGCTATCTCATGATGAATTAGGTCAAAATGACCAGACTTGAGCCAACCTAAATTAATTACCACATCAAGCTCCTGAGCCCCGTTATCCACAGCTTCTTGGGCTTCATACAACTTAACCTAAGAAGTGGTTGAACCCGTAGGAAAACCGATTACCGTAGCTACCTTAACCCCTTGATCATATAAAATTGAAACCGCACGTTTCACCTGACAAGGATAAATACAAATAGCAGGAAAAGCACAATCAATTCCCTGACGGCAGCATTCCTCTAAGTCTTTTTCCGTTGCCATGGGATTCAAAAGGGAATGATCGATATAATCAGCTATATTAATATCTCTAGCTGTAATTACCATAAATTAGCTCTTAAAATACCCCCTAATTATTATCTTCTTCCCGTTGTCTGGTTTGACTAGGGGAAGCTTGATAAATAGAGTCTAACTTTTGACGAGCATCTTCCACTGAAACCGAACGAATAACTAATAACGGTTCATTTACAGGCTGACCATTATTATCTAACAATTCGGGGTGAGGTACTTGATAGGATTGATATTCTTTTCTTTGAACAGATCTGGGTTTGTCTGACCATGAGCCTCTTTGGGTTTCTCCGCTAATGGTAATTAAACTGCGAATTAAATTACTAATAGCAAAAAAGGCAATAACCGTAAAAGCTAAAATATAAACTAAATGTAACATTAAGATCTCCTTTTAGGTTTATTTAAAATAAGTGGGTGGTTAAAAAAATAAGTTTTCAATATTCAAGGGAAAAACTAGATTAGTTTTTTTGCTTTTCATGGCGCCATTTTCGGGCAACAGTCCAACACTCTGCAACTAATTGGTGCCATAGCATCAATACTTTTGTATCTATTCCCGCTTGTCCATCGGTAACTTTAAACAACATAGAAGCGGTTTTAACTTCCTCTTGAGAGTTTTTAATTCTAGTGATTAGGTTGTTTTGTTCCTCTTCGGACAAAAAAGTAATTCTTTGGGATTCTAGTAAAGACTTAGAGCTAGAAAACCAATATTGGAAGTCTTCTAATAAGGGTGCGAGTACCTTTTCTAGTAGTTCTTTTTCTGTTGGTTGAGATGGTTGCATTTTATTTTTTGTCTATATATATATTACTATTCTATTTATCATCCTAACAAACTTTACATAAATTTACATTATTAATTGTTTTTTCTCAGGAATAAAAAAATAAAATATTATGAATTAGGGGTAGTTTTTTGATTTTTAATAATTAATTGGATTCCTAAAGCCACTAAGCCCACCGTCACCATCACAAATACAAAGGTTGCCATGGTGGTTATACCCATGATCAAAGTTCTCACGGTAGAGGCAATACGAACCGCCATAGGGTTATTAAAGTTGATGGGCATATTAGTATAGGTTTGTATCACTGATTTTGTTAACAAATAAGCGGCAACGGCAAGTAGTCCAGAAATTGTTCCTCCTGTAAAGCAACGGGTAGGGGTGATGGGCTTATCTAGGGGCTCATTGTCGCTCATAATTTTTTTTTCTTTTTTTTCTGCTTCAGTCATATTTTTTGAGTTTCTAGAATTGAGAATAAATCTATCTTAATCCATTGAAACTATAATATTAACCTTAAGTGCGATCGCACTACTCTTTGCTCAAACTGTAGCATAACAACCATGACAAGAAAGCTTACCCACATTTAAGTGTAACTTGTAGTACGTTAATAGTGTGTGTAACACAAAAAAAAGATGCTGATTAGGTCAAATTACCCTTTATGATTAGTAAGGTAGTAGAGAAAAATTCAGCAAAAAAAATGGCTATATCACTACAAAAAGGACAAAGAGTATCACTAGATAAAGTTGCACCCGGATTAACCGCCGCTTTTATTGGCTTAGGTTGGGATACCAACGTAACGGATACAGGGGATGATTTTGACTTAGACGCATCAGTATTTTTACTCAATGCCCAAGAAAAATTAATTTCCGACAATCACTTTATTTTTTACAATAATCTGACTAGCCCGGATCCAGATAAATCAGTAAAACACATGGGAGATAACCTTACCGGGGAAGGGGATGGAGATGATGAAGTTGTCATTGTTGACCTAAGAAAAGTACCCCAAGACGTTTACCGGATTGTTGTAACCGTTACTATCCATGAAGCGGATAAAAGAGGACAAAACTTCGGACAAGTAAGAAATGCCTTTGTCAGACTGGTGGATGTTGCCACCAAGGAAGAAGTCTTGCGCTATGACTTAGAAGAAAACTTTTCCATCGAAACAGCTATCATAATGGCGGAGTTGTACCGTAAAGACGGTGAATGGCGAATGAATGCTGTTGGCTCTGGTTATCAAGGGGGTTTACAAGCTATTCTCAATCGTTATATTTAGCTTCGTGAGAATACTTGATTATTTGACAATTGATAGTTAACGGTTGAGGATAAAATATTTCTGTTAGATTATCAAATTTTTCTTAAATTAGTCTGTTTAGAAGATTTGTCCTGCTCAATTTTTAACTGTCAAATTTCCGTGTCAATTGTCAATTGTTTTATGCTTGTAGTACAATATATATGCTATAATAAGATTCTTTAGAAGGAATCTTTTAGGTAAACGACACAAATGTTATTCGATACTCAAGAACAAGCAATCGAAACGTCAATCAGTGACAATCCCCAGCCAGAAAGCTATGAACAAGGAAAATCCACGATCAAGGTAGTCAAAAGAAGTGGACGTTTAGCTGATTTAGATATTAGTAAAATAAGAAAAGTAGTTAATTGGGCTTGTGCTGATAAGGATGTGAACGAAATAGCCCTTGAAGCTGGTTTGAAAACCCGTATCCGTTACGGTATAACTACTAGAGAAATTCAGGATAATTTAATCAATTGTGCTTTGGAAATGTGCAATATTGATGAACCTGATTGGCGTTACGTTGCGGGGAGGTTATTGATCTGGAGTCTTTGGAAGGAAACCTTAGTTAGTCGTGGTTACAACTACGGTAATTATGCCCAAACTGTGCAATCTTTCGTTGCCTTAGGCAAGTATGACGATCGCATTTTGGTTTATAGTAATAAAGAATTAGAAGAAGCTAACAGTTGGATTAATCCTGATTGGGATTTGGATTATGATTATGCGGGGGCGGTATTGCTCACTAGTCGTTACCTTTTACCCTCGGAGTTGCCCCAAGAGGCATTTTTAACCTGCTCTTTACTTCTAGCTAGTCAAGAAAAGCCCGAAAATAGGCTACATTATGCCAAGAAGTTTTATGAAGCGATCGCATCTCGCCGTATTTCTCTCGCCACACCAATCCTAGCGAACCTAAGAGTGCCAAACGGTTCCCTTACTTCCTGTTTTATCATTGCCATGGAAGACAATCTTGAAAGTATCTATAGGGAAATTACCAACACCGCCCGAATTTCTAAAAATGGCGGGGGCGTAGGGGTGAACGTTTCCCGGATTAGGGCCACGGGGAGTAAAGTTATGGGCAAAAAAAACGCTTCTGGGGGAGTTATTCCCTGGATAAAACTATTAAATGATACCGCCATTGCCGTAAACCAAGGTGGACGAAGGGCTGGAGCGGTAACGGTGGGGTTAGACATCTGGCATTTAGACGTGCCTGAATTTTTGGAA
>PXEJ01000076.1 GCA_003566215.1 Cyanobacteria bacterium T3Sed10_376R1m
AAAATATTTTATTTTCCCTATATTTTTTTTAGACTGCTAAAAATTCTTGAATTACTCTTTGGCTTAATTGACTGGTTTTTCCTGATGCAACAATGCCACCTTTTTGCATGGCATAATATCTATCGGCTTGGCGTACAAAGTGTAAATGTTGTTCTACCAATAGCACGGATATTCCTGTTTCCGCAATAATTTTTTTGACCGCTGCTTCAATTTCGAGAATGATTGATGGTTGTATGCCCTCGGTAGGTTCGTCTAATAGTAATAGTTTGGGTTTTCCCATTAAAGCTCGTGCGATCGCAAGTTGCTGTTGTTGTCCACCACTTAAATCCCCACCCATACGATTCAGCATTGTTTTTAAAACAGGAAATAACTCAAAAATCTCTGTAGAAATATTTTTGTCTCCCCTCTGATTTTTAGGAATTGCTTCTAAACCTAATAAAAGATTTTCTCTGACTGTTAAACGGGGTATTATTTCTCGTCCTTGGGGTACATAACCTATCCCTAGTTTTGCCCTTTTATCTGTAGTAACTTTATCGAGATTATTGTCTTTAAAATTAATCATCCCTGTACGAGATTTAAGTAACCCCATAATAGTCTTTAATAAAGTAGTTTTACCCACCCCATTTCTACCAATTAAACAAACCATTTCTCCACTGTTAATATTCAAGTCAACACCTCTTAAAATGTGACTTTCACCATAATAAACATTAAGATTTGACAGATTAAGCATATTTTTAGATTTTATTTTTATATATACAGTAGTCTTAAATTATTTGTGAGAATTTTAAATTAAGTTTCTCCCTTTATTAAGCAGGGCTAGGGGGGATCATTTTCTCATGATTTATATAGAATTGCTATAGTTATTTGAGTTTTGTCGGGTTAGCATTGCTCACCATAAAATACTAAAATTTCATAATTATTTATTGTCCATTGTCCATTTTTCATGGTCTTTCCCTTCATCAAGAATACTGTTAACCGTCTCGGAAGGAAGGTTTAATAACCTAATCAACTCTTGAAAATAATCATTTTCTAAATCATTTTTATCATGTTCTTTAATCAACTGATAACTTAACCTTAATGCTTTTATTTTACTTTCTTCATTTTCTAATTGTGGTACTAATTCCTCAAGGGAAATACTCTCAGCTAAAAAGTTAACTAATTCTTCTTTTATCTGTTCTTCATGATCTGGATTATCAGCAAACTCAGCACTTAATTGATTAATAATTATTTCCTGTTCTTGAGATGTTAAATTAAAATCAGCCCAAGCAATAGAAGCAACAATTCTAATTATGACAATTTCTTCTGTATCAAAAGATGTTTCTTGCCCCAAATATACCTCAATTACCCGAGGATCATTTTGTACCTCATCCATTATGCCTTCACACAAAACACTTCCTTGGTGCAACACGGTAACTTGATTGGCGATTTGACGTACAAACTCCATATCATGTTCAATAACAATAATAGAATGACTTTCAGCTAGGGCTATTAGTAGATTACCTACATTTTCTGTTTCTTCATCGGTTAAACCAGCTACAGGCTCATCGACTAAGAGTAAATCAGGGGACTGCGCTACTAACATTCCTATTTCTAATCGTTGTTTTTCTCCGTGAGAGAGTAGGGCTGCTTGTAAGTCTGCTTTCGGAGTCAAACCAATAGTTTCTAATAAACTTAAAACAATATTTTTGTCTCCTTTTTCAGGTTTACTAAAAAGAGTAGATATAACATTTTTGTTTTTATTAGTAACTAAATCTAAATTTTCTCTTACGGTTAAATTTAAATATACCCTGGGGGTTTGAAATTTTCTGCCAATACCCATCCGGGCAATGCTATACTCTTTTTTATTTTTAATATTTTTTCCTTTGAATAATACTCTGCCCTCTGTGGGTTGTACCTTTCCTGTAATTACATCTAAAAATGTAGTTTTACCAGCACCATTAGGTCCGATAATCACTCTCAACTCTCCCTTGTTTAGATGAAAATTAAGATTATTTAGTGCTTTAAATCCATCAAAATTAACTGTTAAGTTTTCGATTTCTAATATTCTCTCACTCATGGAGTTTTAAAATAGTTTAATAGAATGAACACTTATCATAGTTATCTTTATGGTTTTAATTAGTCACAATGACTACATTTTTATATAAGCAAGTGTTATAGAGCAACTATTATGAAAATATTTTCAAGCTGTCTCAAAAATAAAGATGTGATACCAAATCCTAAACTAAAAGTAAACTAATAACTACTATCAACCCCAGTGATTTCGAGTAAATAGACATATTGTCTAAACAGGATTTGGTATGATTATGGTAGTTCGTAAAATTAATAAATTTTACGATATGACTGATTTAATAGAGTCCATTTGGTATCTATAATAATCTCACAATTAATTTAAAAATGCTATATTTAAGCTTATTTTATGTATCCCTTATATCGCTTTATCACCAATAAAAAGTATAAAATTAAAATCCTTGATGTCTCGCCCTTAAACGGTGAAGACTATACTGACTTGAGTGATGTAACTTTTTTAATTCCCGTTAGAATCGATCATCAGGATAGAGAAAGAAATCTCAACCTATCTATCGACTATTTAAACCATCATTTTAAAACTAATATTATAGTAGGGGAAGAATCTAACTTTGCTCAACTAAAATATATTAAGGATAAATGTCAATACCACCATTATTTCACAGATAATATTTATACTCATAAAACCAAAACTCTTAATCAAATAGCAAAAATAACAAAAACACCAATTATCGCTATTTGGGATACTGATGTTTTAGTGCCAAAAAATCAAATTTTAACGGCTTGTGAGGCATTGAGACAGAAATTTTTTGATTTAGTCTGTCCTTACAATGGCATTTGTATTGATTTACCTCAATCATTTCAGGATCAGGTAATTAGCTATAAATATCAATTAGAAAATCTACCATCATCTATTTTTAAAGAAAATCAAGGTAACTCTCTTGGGGGAGCTATTTTCTTTAGACGAAATACATTTACTGAGGGGGGAATGATGAATGAAAACTTTAAATCTTATGGATGGGAAGACAATGAGTTAATTGAAAGATTTTTTAAACTTGGTTACAAAATAGCTAGAACTAAAGGGGCATTAATTCACTTAGAACACTATAGGGGTGAAAATAGTTCTATTACAAACTTATTTGCTAAAAACAATCAAGATGAACTTAAGAAGGTTAAGAGAATGAGTTTATCAGAATTAAAAGATTACATAAAAAAAAGGGGCATTCCTGAATGAAGACTGATTTTTAGTTTAAGTAGGCAATGACTGGGCAAAAAAAGGATGCTCCGAAGAGCATCCTGAAAATCAAAAACTAAAAGTATTAAACTTCGTTTAGTTTTAAGTCTCTTAGGGCACTTACGTCAACTTCTATGGAGGGTCCCATGGAAGAAGATACAAACACACTACGCCAATAACGACCTTTCGCACCAGAGGGGCGATTGCGGTCAACAGTTTCTTGTAGTGCTTTGAGGTTAGCGAGTAAATCTTCTGCACTAAAGGAGGATTTACCGAACATGACGTGAACAATACCCGTGCGATCGGCTCTAAACTCTAATTTACCTGCTTTAAATTCATTAATAGCTGATGGTAAATCGGTGGTTACGGTACCGCCTTTGGGGGAAGGCATCAAACCTTTAGGCCCTAAAACACGACCCAATTTAGCGATTTTAGGCATCATATCGGGGGTAGCAATTAACACGTCAAAATCCATCATTCCATTTTGGATTTCTTGGATTAAATCTTCTTCACCATAGATGTCGGCACCAGCATCACTGGCTTCTTTTACTTTTTCTCCTCTGGTAATAACGGCAACTTTAACGGTTACACCAGTACCTTTAGGAAGACTGACGGTGGTTCTTAATTGTTGGTCGGTATATTTAGGATCGATACCTAAACGAATATGAACTTCCGCACTTTCATCAAATTTTGCGGTAGCGGTTTCTTTTAATAGTTGTAGGGCTGATAAAGGATCATAAGCTTTGGGTTCAACCTTGGCTAATGCTTCTTTAAATCTGCGACTGATTTTTTTACTCATTTTTTGTATGTGTCTCCTTTGGGTGAATTAACGAAGTTAGCACCTCTCCCCTAAATAAGATAATTTTTATGACTCTAAGTTAATAGTGTCTTTAAAATAGTTTGGGATAATTTGCTTGTTTAGTTTTCAATTAGTCTAGTTTGACTATTCAACAACGGTAACGCCCATATTACGAGCTGTACCGGCAATAATTTTAATTGCTCCTTCAATGTCATTGGCATTTAAGTCGGGCATTTTGGTTTGAGCAATTTCTCTCAATTGATCTTGAGTGATTTTAGCGACTTTTTCACGGTTAGGTTCTTTTGAACCTTTTTCGATGCCTACTGCTTTTTTGATTAAGACGGATGCGGGGGGGGTTTTGAGAATGAAGGTAAAACTACGATCCTCAAATACTGAGATTTCTACGGGAACAATCATCCCTGCTTGGTTGGAGGTTTGGGCATTATATTCTTTACAGAATGCCATGATGTTGACCCCATGCTGACCGAGGGGAGGACCTACGGGGGGAGCGGGGTTGGCTTTACCTGCGGGTAAAGCTAGTTTG
>PXEJ01000128.1 GCA_003566215.1 Cyanobacteria bacterium T3Sed10_376R1m
AACTAGGACAATCATAATCCCCTAGATGAGATAAATATACTCCTTTATAATCAAGGGAGTGACCACAGTTAGGGCAATAAATAGAATCCACCGCATGGGGAATTTCTTCTAAATATAAATTTTCTTCGTTTAATCCAAAAAATAAGACATTTTTATCAATATTTTGTCCTAAATAACATAGGGTAGGATCATCTCCATTAATAATAATTGTAGTTTCTTTGGGTAGAGGTGCGATCGCACTTTGCCACCGATAACTAATCGTATCAACCTCCCCATAACGATCTAACTGATCCCGAAACAAATTAAGAGCTAAAATATGACTAGGATAACACTCCTTTAAAACCAAAGGTAAAACATTTTCATCCACCTCCAAAATAGCGTAATCCCCTCGAATTTTTCCCCAAAGATTACTATTTTCAATCAAACAAGTAACCAAACCATTAATTAAATTTGCACCAGTAGAATTATGGATGACTCGAAAACCATCATTTTGCAAAATTTCTTTCAACAATAAAGAAGTGGTAGTCTTACCATTGGTACCAACTACCAAAATCACCCCTTGGGAAATTTCCTCAGACAACACCGATAATAAACGAGGATGAAAACGCCTAGCAATCTCCCCCGGTAACACACTAGCCGCCCCCAAGCCAAAAACCCGGACACACTTAGTAACAATCTTGGCAGTTGCTACCGCCAAAGCCAACCTCAAATTAACCATCAAATATTCCCTTATTACCCTTGTAAATTCTACAAAATTGTTAAATGAAACTAACTTAGCTCAAAATCCCCCAACATTGAGGGATTTAGGGACATAGTCAATAATAATTAATTAACTATTAGAAGGAATTAAATCTAAGTAAGCATCAAAATCTTTCGCCGCTTCTAAAAATTGAGCTTTAGCTACACTATAATTTTTATCCTTAGCTGCCGCATCAATTCTTTCAAAATGACTAAATAACTCTTTAGCAATAGCTTTAGAAGGTTTTTGATCTTTTTGAAGTAAACGAGTAGAAGCAGAACCCATAGCTTGACGCAACTCCCCTAGAGGACCATGAATAAAGGTTCTCGTATCTACCCAATTTTCCTGATTAATAAACTCTTCGAGGATACTCATTTTTTCCCTTGCCTGAGCAATAGGGGCACGATAAAGTTGTAATTGCTCAATTTTTTCAGGGGTATAAACCGTAGGAACTTTAGCTTTATTGGGAGTACTACAACTTACTAACAAAGTTGTTACGAGTACTAAAACCAATGAGAGAAAGGGACGTAATTTTTTCATCATCTTATTTTATATTTAAATCAACACTAAGATATTGTATCTTGATCATCTTCTCAGAATTACACCGATTAGCCAAGTAATTTTATCTACGTCCACATAAATTTGTTGCCTAATTATTTAATCAAAATATTTTTTAACACCCTAAAAAACAAAATATTACTATCAATGAGATTATTTTTGCTCTTCGACAAGATTATTTTTAAAGGCAAAACTTACTAACTCCGTTCGATTGTGGGAGTCAGTTTTTTTGAGAAGATTTGCCACATATTTTTCAATGGTTTTAGGACTTAGATAAAGACTTTCAGCTATTTTAAGATTAGAATATCCCTTAATAACAAAATATAAAACTTCTTTTTCCCTATTAGTTAAACTCTCTTTGGAAAAAGAGCTATCGTCATGATAGGTGTTGTTACTGTTATGATAATTTTCTGTTTCTGGAAATAGTCTTTCTGCGTTGATAACTTGGGAACGTTCTAATAGATGACGTACAATGGCAGTTAATTCCATTGGTTGAAAAGGCTTGGGTAAATATACATCACAACCAGCTTGATAACCACTGATTTTTGCCTCTGTATTATCCTGATTGGTTAATAAAACCACTGGAAGTAAGCGAAACTGGGGTATCTGCCGTAATTCTCTGACTAAGTGAAAACCATCTTTATGGGGCATTTTTATGTCAGAAATTAATAGATGGGGATGATATTTTTGTGCAAGATATAACGCTTCTTCCCCATCATCGGCCAACATCACAGAATAACCTTGTAATTCAAGACAATCCTTTATTAACCTTTGAATTTTAAGATCATCATCTGTGACAAGAATTTGTAGGGACATAATCGAATAGAATTGCTGTCATGGAGTTATGCTTATATTATTTAATAGTATCCTAAGTTTCAAATATTATGGGCTTGTACTTTACTTTTCAAGGGGAAAGTAGAGTAGAGGAAACCAACTACGATGGAGAATTTCTTGCCCAAAACTTCTAATCGTCCAGTCTAATAATATGTTTTCTCGATCATCGGCCAGTGCGATCGCACTTATATCATATTCTAGGGCAACTTGGAGAGTTTCGGGGATAGGACTACCTTTTTTAACTAGACAATCAACCACATCTAAGCCGACAGTTTCTAATTCAGCTTTGATTTTTAATAATTCTTTTTGGGCTTCGACAAAATTATTTTCTACTAACAATTGTGAACGAGAAATATCTTCAACTACAGTTAATAAAAGTACCTGTCTATGGGTATTAAGGCATTGTTGTTGACAATGTTTTTTTAATCTATCGATAAGGTAGCGAGAAGATTTTCCCCCTTTATAGGGAAGTAACCAAAAACTGTTAAGATGTTCGCAACGTAAAGCTAATTCTTCTCGTCTAAAAGTAGAGATTAGTTGAGGACGCAAAATCATTACAGGAATTTTAAGTCTTTTCGTCAAATTAGTCGCCGTTGATCCAAAAAGTCCTTCTTGTATTGCATTTTTAATGCTAGTGCCAAGGATTACAAAGTCAATATTTGTTTGTTGAACTATGTCATATATATTATTAGCAGGTTCACCAGAAACTACTTCAATATTAACTTTAATGGTGCTAGAATTGTAGTTTAAATTTGATTCAAAATAGCTTTTTGCTTCATCAATTTTATCTTTATCAATGCGGGGAATTTCTCCTTGAGTCCAAAGGGGAACACTATGCAAAAAAGTAATTTCTGTTAAGCCACTTTTTTCTAAATTATCTACAAATGTGGTTAATCTTTGCAATCCCTCTTTTAAATCCGTACAAATTAAGCAATGTTGTAACATATTTTCTAATTTTAGTACTTAATAATTATTGTCTTTTTTTTATTAAATAAAATTTTTATTAAATCTTTTCACCGCTCAAAATAAAAACAGGTGCGATGGCAGCAAAAATTTGACTCACTCCCCTTGTTTCTAAACGATTTATAGATGATTGTACCACCTCAATGTTTCTAGCTTGTAATTGTGCCAACCCTTCAGAAATCTGGTACAAATTTTCAAGGTTAGATGCGATCGCAACCATTCGTCCTCCAGATGGTAAAATATCCCATCCCTCGAATAAAACAGTCTTAACCACCTTACCACCACCAATAAAAATTCGATCAGGTTTAGGCTTAATATCCCCTAAACAATCGGGGGCAACCCCTTCTAAAACCGTCACATTATTAGCCCCAAAAAGTTTACAGTTTCTTTGGATTAACTTAACCACATCAGGATCTCTTTCTACCGCAACAATTTTATTTTCTGGACAAAGTAACCCCATTTCAATAGAAACCGTACCAGTACCAGCACCAATATCCCAAATAACCGATTTTTCTTCCAACCGTAACGCCGACAAAATCAATAATCTTACTTCTCTTTTTGTCAAAGGAATACCGGCTAAACGTTCAAACAATTCATCGGGGATACCGGGGGTTTTATATTTCCACACCATAAGAGAAAATAATCAGCAATAAATAACTAATTAGTTATAGTTTATCAGTGTCTATATCATAGCATTTTAAGGATAGATCACAAACTTTGACATTGAAAGACCCTATTTTGTAGCGGTAATAGAAAAAATATTTTAAAATTTGCCCCAGATAACTCTGAGTAAGTTTGAATGGAAAAAGATAACAAGAGTTCTTTTTTGATATTTTTTAAAATGGGGAAAATTTATTGACAATATTGGTTAATTTCCCTAACTAATATTTGTTGTTTGACGAATAATTCTGATAATTTTTGTTGATATAAGATTCCTTTGTCTTGATCTTTGACATTAAAAGCAACAATAAAATTTTGAGTCGTATTTGCGTATTCTTGATATATATTCCCTAAATTTTGAGCATAATTATTTAATTCAATATCTGTGAAATTATGCTTGGTTATTTTTTCACTTGTGTTCTCAAATTCTTGGGCTGTTTCTGCAATTTTAGTTAAATCTTTAGTTCTCAAATTATTAGTTACCGTTTCTTCTAAGGAAGATATTTTTCTAGTTAATTGATTACAACTAGATTTTTTTTGATCACCACAATTAGATAAAAATAGAGCCAGTAAAGTTAAACCGATTAATTTACTAATTTTAGGATAGATATTAAGAGAATTAGTTTGATATTTGTGTTGTTTATATTCTTTTTTTTTACTGTTGTTCATTATTATAATAATGTGCTTTATCTTTATTCCCTGTAATCAGATAGGCGGAATTTAAGATATTTTTAACATGGGTGCTACCCTCATTATTATCTAATAATTGTTCACATAAATCAATCACATCGTAATATAAACATTGACGTTGCAATACGGTGATTAAATTAATCATTGT
>PXEJ01000174.1 GCA_003566215.1 Cyanobacteria bacterium T3Sed10_376R1m
GATCCCTTTGGGTTTGCCCAAGAAATCAGACCAAAAACCGCCTCCATCGTTGCTGATTTAGACTCCTATAAGTGGAATGACCAAGAATGGTTAGATAAACGCCGTAACACAGATCCCCTCACTCAACCAGTTTCAATTTATGAATTACATATAGGTTCATGGTTACACAACTCCAAAGAACAATTACCAAAACACTACAGTCAAAAAACTGAAGTCGTCACCGCATCAGACTTAAAACCCGATGCCAGATTTTTAACCTACTATGAATTAGCCCATACCCTCATCCCCTACATTAAAGAATTAGGTTATACCCACATTGAACTACTACCCATTGCCGAACATCCCTTTGATGGTTCATGGGGCTATCAGGTAACGGGATATTATGCCCCTACCTCTCGCTATGGCTCCCCTGAAGATTTTATGTATTTTGTCGATCAATGTCACCTGAACGATATTGGCGTAATTGTCGATTGGGTTCCGGGGCATTTTCCTAAAGATGGTCATGGTTTAGCTTTCTTTGATGGTACTCATCTTTTTGAACATGGAGATCCTAGAAAGGGAGAACATAAGGGATGGGGTACATTAGTATTTGACTATGGACGCAATGAAGTTCGTAACTTTTTGGTGGCTAATGCTTTATTCTGGTTTGATAAGTACCACATTGACGGAATTAGAGTAGATGCAGTTGCCTCTATGTTATACCTTGATTATGAACGGAAAGATGGTGAATGGGTAAGTAACGATTACGGTGGGAGAGAAAATATTGAAGCAGTGGAATTTTTACGGCAAGTCAACGGCACTATTTTTAATTATTTCCCCGGTATCCTTTCCATTGCTGAAGAATCTACCTCTTGGGCGATGGTTTCTCGTCCTCCTTATATGGGGGGTTTAGGATTTAATATGAAGTGGAACATGGGCTGGATGCACGATATGCTTGATTATTTTGCCATGGATCCTTGGTTTCGTCAATTCCATCAAAATAGCATTACTTTTAGTATGTGGTATCACCACAGCGAAAATTATATGTTGGCGCTTTCCCATGATGAAATTGTCCACGGAAAAAGTAATATGATTGGCAAGATGCCGGGGGATGAGTGGCAAAAGTTTGCTAATATGCGTAGTCTTTTTGGCTATATGTTTGCTCATCCGGGTAAGAAAACTATGTTTATGAGCATGGAATTTGGTCAGTGGAGTGAGTGGAATGTCTGGACCGATTTAGAATGGCATTTATTGCAATATCAATCCCACGGGCAGTTAAAGACCTTTTTTACTGATTTGAATGCTCTTTACAGAAGTCAACCTGCTTTGTATAGTAATGATTTTGCAGAGGAAGGTTTTCAGTGGATTGACTGTAGTGATAATCGCCATAGTGTGGTTGCTTTTATCCGTCGTGCTAAGGATACAAATGATTTTATCCTTGTTGTTTGTAATTTTACCCCCCAACCCCATAGCCATTATCGGGTAGGTGTTCCTACGGCTGGATTTTACCATGAAATTTTTAACAGTGATGCTAAACGTTATGGTGGTAGCAATATGGGTAATCTCGGTGGTAAGTGGACTGATGATTGGTCTTTTCATAGCTATACCCATTCCCTTGATTTATGTTTACCTCCCCTCGGTGTCTTAATGTTAAAGTTAGATCGTGATAGTGTGGAAGGTACGATGGATTTTGATGAATCTGATCTTGCTTCTTAGTTTGATAATAGCTTTCAATCCTTAATCCTATTCCCCTTAATTGAGGGAAGTAAGGCTCTGTAATGGTTTTTCATTACTGATTGATTGTCCATTTCCCAAACTAAAATGCTTTTTCCACAAGGCATATTTGTTAATAATTATCGCTATATACCAAAGATTATGACTGAAGAAAACAAAGCAAAAACTACCCCTGCAAAAGATACCTCTTCTGCCAAAAAAACTCCCCCAAAAAAAGAAAAACCCCCGGCAATTGAGGATAAACCTTTCAATGAATTTATGGAACAGCATTTTGCTCCTACCTTAAAAACTGCCTTGGCCCAAGAAGGTATTGAAGATATAGATTTGGCTCTCAAAAAGGGTAAAATTCCTGTTCTTGGTTTAGAAAATAATCCCGATTGTTGGCAGTTTACAGGGACTTGGTGCGATCGCAATTTTGCCATTTATTTTCTTGATGAAGATATAAAAGGACAAAAAGCATTTTCTTGTGCTGTTAACAGTGAAAAACCTAGTACTCTAGAATCATTCATGATTGACGAACGTCGGGTCAACTTAGATTTATTAGTCTTATACACTTTACAAAGATTAAACGGTCAAAAATGGCTTAAAAGAAATTAAACATTAGATACAGGGGAGTATATTTTCCCCCTGTGTTTTTTCAGAAAACTATAGTTTTGTAACATTCTGTTAAGAGAATTTTTAATAAATCGCAACAATAATTGTCTGTTCTTCAATAATTCTAGTATCCTAAGAAAGTGGGGATCAGTAATAAATTAGTACGTTTGGAAGTTTTACCAGTTCAAATTTATTCTGGGAAAAATAGAATCGCTATAAAACCATCGGCTATAAAACTAGATAATTTTAAGAAATAGTAATTAATTATTTTAGGTGGCAATCTTAGGTAATAATTTTACACCTACCATAAACAATTAATAAGTAAGAAGAAAAGTTACCTTAAATTTACCTATTTTAGGTTTAATGAACATAGCGATAATTACTAAAATAAATTATCCCTCTTTATTTGAATAACTTGCTAAATGATATTATTTAACTAATCAATAAGTATCTTATTTTTTAGTCATTGATTCTCCCATATTAAATTTTAGGTTGTAATATAATTAGGAGAGGAGACAATGTCAAGAAGAAAGAAAAAATTTGCTTGTGGTCATCTTGGTTATGGTACAGTTTGTCATAGGTGTGAACAAAAACAAAGTCTTTGGGAAAAGAAAAAGAGAGAAAAATACGCATGGCAAGAGTCTTTTGCTGATGATCCCATTGACCTAAAATCTTTACCTAAAAATGTTGTTTTAAAAGCAAGAGATATTATTAGAAAACTGCAAAATCAAACCAGTTATACTAACTTTAGGGGAAAAAGATTAAGACATAATCGCTTCATAATAAGCATTCCTGTCACTAGACATTATCGTCTAATTTGTCGAGATCATGGAAGTTTTATCCAGCCTGAAGCGGTGGTTTCCCATGAAGATTACAATGTTTGTAAACCGGGTATTAGAATTTAAAAATATTTTAAATAAAACAAAGGGTTTAAAAAAGTGCCGATAATTCTGCATAATAAAAGTGAAATTTCTCTGTAAATTAAGGCTATAGGGAGAATATTTTTTTAATTAATTATACGAAAAACTTAAAAATTTTCCAGAGACAATATTAATTTTCTGTTCCTAAATTCCCCAACTCTGGGGAACTTGTAAGTCTGACAAATGTAGTATTATTTTTTGAAATTGGTATTAGAAGAAAATAAACAAACTGTTATAATATAAGCCGATAATTATGACTTCACATTGACTAAAATCATGGAACAATTTCGACAAATACCGAGTATAAAAAGGGTTATCGATCAGATAAAGTCTTTACCACCTATTAAAACAGAAGAATCGATTTTATTTCGAGTGTTGGTGCAGTTAATGGTAATTGTCGGGATTGTTGCTACGGATGTTGCTGCGGTTAGTCAATTTCCGATGAGTGTTTGGGCAATTCCTTTGAGTATTGTTGGTTCTATTGTTAGTTGGCGTAGAAGAGGAAAAAAAAATATCAGTCTAAAGTTTCTACTGGCCATCGCAATGATAGCTACTTTGGTTGTTTTTTTGGGTAACTTAGTTAGAAATTTGTTTGATAATCGCTTAGTATTGGCAGAATTTTTAGTACAACTACAAGTATTACATAGCTTTGATTTACCTCGAAGAAAGGATTTAGGTTATTCCATGGTAATCGGTTTAATTTTGATGGGGGTAGCGGGGACACTTTCTCAAACTGTAGCTTTCGCTCCTTGGCTATTATTATTTTTGATAGTGGCTATTCCTACTATGATTTTAGATTATCGCTCCCGCATTGGTTTGCCTACCTATGACAGTGAATTTAAAGCTAATAATCGTAAAAATCAGAGCCAATCAGAACTAAGCAAAAGTAAGCAATGGTTAAAAAATTCGCCTCTTTCACCAAAACATATTAGTTCTTTTTTACTAACAGTTGTTATTGTTGGTTTATTTCTGTTTACCATTATGCCCCGTTATCCGGGCTATCAACTACAAACTTTTCCTGTTAGCACACCAGAAGGGTTAGAAAATCTTGATTTTTCGGGAGCAGAAGCTGGTAGGGGAATTGTTAACCCGGGCTATAACCGTGATGGAAGTGCTTCTGGGGGGAGTTTGATGGGTGCAGGAAGTGGCAGTGGTAGTGGTGATGGTGAGGTGGATGATACTTTTTATTATGGTTTTAATACGACTATAGATCAAAATTTACGTGGCAGTATTACTAATAAAAAAGTGGTGTTAAGGGTGCGATCGCAATCCCCCGGGTTTTGGAGAGCCTTGGCATTTGACCACTATACGGGGCAAGGGTGGGATATATCAAGGGACGATCAAACCATGGAC
>PXEJ01000015.1 GCA_003566215.1 Cyanobacteria bacterium T3Sed10_376R1m
CAATGAGTGAGAGCATTTTTCCCCCCCTCCTCCACAGGTACCACCGCCATTTTTTTTCTGTGTACAGGATGACGACCAATGGGCAAATTAATCGTACCAGCTTCTTGGGCAGGGGAACCATAAACCACGGCTAAATATTCCCTTCTAGCAGTTTTCTCTCTAATTTGACCTTGTAAATGATGTAATACGGCATCGGTTTTTGCCACTACCATCGCCCCAGTGGTATCTTTATCTAAACGGTGAACAATGCCCGGACGTTCAACCCCGCCAATGCCTTTTAAATCTGGACAGTGAGCTAACAGAGCATTAACAAGAGTCCCTGTATAATGACCGGGTGCAGGATGTACGACAAAATTAGCAGGTTTATTGATAATAATTAAATATTCATCTTCGTAGAGAATATCAAGGGCGATGTTTTCCGCCTCAATGGAAGAAGAAATAACTGGGGGAATATTCACCTGAACATTATCACCCTTTTTTAAAATAGTTTTTTTTTGGTTGCAAGGGAGATTATTGAGCAAAACATGACCATCTTCAATCAATTTTTGCAGCCGAGAACGAGATAACTCAATTAAATGATTTGCCAACCAGCTATCAATTCTTTCCCCGTCACAATCTACCCAAAGACACTGCACACTTGAGTTAGTCTCAAATTGATTCATCAAAATATTAATTTAATTTTTTAAAATTTCAGACCTCATCAACCACTTAATTAAAATTATTCGGTAAAGAAAAATCAATGGTTTTGTTAGGAGTCTTTTCTTGTTTTATGGATTCTTGATTATTAACAAAATTACTAAATGGTAAAGAATTCTTACCCATTAAACTTTGCCATTTCTGAGCATAACGTAAAGTGTAACCAAACCCTAAACCGCCAAAACAAAAAGCTGTAAAAGTAATAACTACTAACGAAGTAAAAATTTCCTTTTTATGTGTAGATGGGGAATCCTGATTATTTTGTTTTTTTTTCCTCCTCACGGATTCTCTTTTCTCAGTTACCCTTACTTTTTGAGAAATTTTTGTTTGATTTATTTTATTTTTGGGAGAATGTTGTTGACTACTAAATTCTAGGTTAGGAGAACTTACTCTAGGACTTTTTTTCCTCAAAGTGCTATTTTCTTTCATGGTATAAATCAAGGTTAGTTTTATGGTCTGAGTTTAGTTAAGGTTAATCATAACTCAAGTTAATTTTATTAATAACAGAAATATTATTATTTTTATCCTCAACTTTAAGGCGATCTTATTTTATCCACTTTTTTCGTAAACTGGTAGAGTTAAATAAACCTACAGGGGTTTTGTGGTAGGAATATGAATGATTTTGATTGTAAGATGATGGGTGAGTGCTTAGAATTAGGGAAAAAAGCACTGGGAAAAACGTCTCCTAATCCTTTGGTGGGTGCGGTGGTGGTAAAAAATGGGCAAATTGTGGGTAGGGGATTTCATCCTCAGGCGGGGTTACCTCATGCTGAAGTTTTTGCCCTAGAAGAAGCTCAAGGAAATGCTCAGGGGGGTACTATTTATGTGAACTTAGAGCCTTGTAATCATTATGGTAAAACTCCCCCTTGTACTGAGGCGATTATTAAGGCTGGTATTTCACGGGTAGTAATCGGAATGGTAGATCCAGATACACGGGTGTCTGGAGGGGGAATTAAGCGTTTAATTTCTGCGGGGATTGATGTCAAGGTGGGGGTGAAAGAGGAAGCCTGTCAACGTCTTAATGAGGCTTTTATCCATCGTGTCAGGTTTGAGCGTCCTTTTGGTATATTTAAGTATGCCATGACTTTGGATGGAAAAATTGCCACGATGACGGGGGATAGTAAGTGGGTTACGGGAGAAAAGTCTCGTGGTTATGTTCATTTTTTGCGTTCGCTTTGTGATGCTGTTATTGTGGGTGGTAATACTGTGCGCAAGGATAATCCTCGTTTAACGACTCATGGGGTGACGAATCATAATCCTTTACGGGTGGTGATGTCTTCTAGTTTTGATTTACCTTTTGATTGTCATTTGTGGGAGACAGCTGTTGCTCCTACTGTTGTTTTTACTTTGCCTCAAGGGGATTGTCTTCTCAAAACTCATTTGCTCACTAAGGGGGTGGAGGTGTTGGAATTTGCTGATCTTTCTCCTACTATGGTTATGAATAATCTTTATGGGCGAGGTTTTAATTCGGTTTTGTGGGAGTGTGGTGGTAGTTTGGGAGCAAGGGCGATCGCATCTGGTAATATACAAAAAGTATTGGCGTTTATTGCCCCTAAAATCATTGGTGGAAAACAAGGTTTTAATCCCGTGGGAGATATGGGAATTACAAAAATGAGTGAAGCTATCTCTTTACAAGATTTGAATTTTCAACAATTTGATGATGATTTTTTAATTGAAGGCTATGTAAATTTTTGTCAAAAAACCGTTTCATAAAGAAAATTAACGATTGACAATGAACAATGGACAATAGACAATGGACAATGGACAATGGACAGTTTTAAAAACCTGTTTTTAACCTATTTATGATCGTTTTTTAAGGAAAGTTTGGAACCATAAATATTGAAAAAGTTTCTTAGGTAATGATTTATGGGGAAATTTAAAGTAACGATAACATAATGGCTAGGGTGTTATGATTTTTGTCCATTACATTTTAAAGTTAATAAAAAATAGAGATAAAAAATTAGTTATAAGTTTAATGAACATTAATACCTTTATCGAGAAAGTTGCTGGAAGTTGGTTTTCTCAACGTACAACCTATAATATTAATCAAGAAGAAGTAGATAATAGTAAAGCAAATTTAACTATTAATTTATTAGAGATTAATACGCCAGAAGTTCAGAAAAAAATAGCCGATAAGTCTTTAAATTTAGAGGAAGATGCGATCGCAATTTCTGAGGTGTGGGATAACTCCCCTGATTGGGGAAAACTCAAAAATCAAGGTAATAGTTTTATGATTTTGGATAAAAATAAAAATGATCTTACCCAAGGAAAAATTTGGCGTTTTTTACCTAGTGGCGAGATATTAGAAGGTAAATATATTTTAGCAAAAGATGACTCTTTAACTTTTCTTATTGAAAAAGATGATCAATATGTTGAGGAGAGAATTTGGTTTGGTAATGACAATTTACGTCTGAGGAATACTGTAGTTAAAAATAGTAATAAAGTGGTTCAAACTTGTTTTTATTCAGAAATTAAAAGACTTAATGTAGAGAAAGATAGTGAATAAATAATATATAGAAATAATATTTGAATTAAGATAACTCCTCTAAAGTATTTTAACTACGGAGAGATTATAACAATCCCAGATGGGTCGTGATATTATAGGTAAGAAAGAATGTAAAAATAATAATAGTTTTTAAGTTTTCTACCATCATTAAATATACCATAACCTGTTTGGGACTGTTATATGATCAATTTAAAATTTTCACAAATGGTTTAGGACGGCTATAGTCACGTTGGCAATATAATCTAACAAAAAAATGAACTTTGCAAAATGGGTTAGTTTCACTGTAGTAATTATATTTATTTATATAATCTGGCAGGTAAAACAGTTATTATTGTTGGCATTGACGGCTGTGGTTTTGGCTATCAGTTTAAATATTTGTGTAGCCCAACTAAAAACACGCTTTGGAATCAAAAGAAGTTATGCTGTTTTATTATCAACTTTACTACTGTTATTAATTGTTTGTATCTTCTTTATTTTAGTTGTTCCATCTTTACTAAATCAATTTGAAGAATTGTCTGAATTAGTTCCGGAAGGGATTGATAAATTAATTTTAGAACTGAATAATTTGAGAGATAATTTATCTTTAGATGTTATTGATGCTTTACCTGATCTTGACGAAATATTATCACAACTACAACCATTAGTCAATGAGTTAGTTAGTCGAGGGGTTAATATTGTATCGGGGTTTTTTGGGGTATTGTTAAGCAGTGTATTATTATTGGCTTTAACTTTAATGATTTTAGCTGATCCTGTTCCCTATCGAGAGGGTTTTATTCGTTTATTTCCTCAATTTTATCGCCTCCGCATTAATGACGTTTTACTTCGTTGTCAAAAGGATTTGGAGGAGTGGTTAACTGATACTTTAATAAAAATTGTTAGTGCTTTTATTTTTAGTAGTTTAATATTATTTATTTTAGGTATTCCTTTAGTTTCTGCCCAAGGTTTATTGGCTGGTTTTTTAGTTCTAATTCCTTATATTGGTCCTACTATTAGTGTAATTTCTCCTGTTGCGATCGCACTCTTAACTTCATGGTGGAAAGCTTGGATAATTTTATTTTTTTATATTTTAATATATCAAGTAATAGAATATTTAATTTTGCCTAAATTAAGAAAAACAAGATTAAAATTATCCCCCGCAAATGTGATTATCGGAGAAATTTTCTTTGGGAGTATTTTGGGAATATTAGGACTATTCTTAGCATTACCTCTGACTATTATCGGTCAAATTATTGTCTCAGAAATTCTAGTTAAAGATATTTTAGATAAGTTTAGCATTGATCAAAAATAGTTACTTTCCAAAATCTTTAGATCAAATTCCCAGCAAGTGAGATAATAAAAAAGAAATTATCGAACAATAAAG